>DATHNK010000466.1:0-2964 GCA_035486075.1 Bacteroidia bacterium | reverse complement strand
ATTAGTTGAATAATAATATGCTCCTATTAAAGTTGTTGATACTATGGATATTATGAAAATAAAGGAATTTTTTTACCATCATAAAACTGCCTTGGTTTATTGAATAGAAGATATCCCAAAATTCACCAGTCTATACCTTATTGAATTTTTCAATAGGTTATCTTTATAAGAATTACAGGACGGATATTTAAGGTAAAACACTTTTCAGAAAATTAATAAGATTTATGCCTCCTCTGCTACTTATAAATCCCTAAATTCGCAACCGAAAATTTACATCATGCCAAGAGACAAAAGCATAAAATCTGTACTTATAATTGGAAGTGGCCCTATTATTATCGGACAAGCCTGCGAGTTTGATTACGCCGGGTCCCAAGCATCACGTTCACTAAGGGAAGAGGGTATTGAGGTGTCGCTTATCAACTCGAACCCTGCTACTATTATGACGGATAAGGTTACGGCAGACCATATTTATTTGCTTCCGTTAAATGTAAACTCCATCATTAAAATATTAAATGAACGCAAAATAGATGCTGTTCTTCCAACTATGGGTGGGCAAACGGCCCTTAACCTTTGCATTAAAGCAGATGAAATGGGCATCTGGAAAAAGCATGGAGTTCGTATTATCGGGGTGGATATTCAGACCATTGAAATTACTGAGAATAGGGAAAAATTCCGCAAGTGTATGCTGGATATAGGTGTGGCTTGTGCACCTTCCGCAATCGCTAATTCATTTTTAGAAGGAAAAGAAATTGCCCAAAAGATAGGATTCCCGCTGGTTATTCGCCCATCGTATACACTTGGTGGAACAGGTGCCTCTTTCGTTCATAAAAAGGATGAACTGGATGAAGCTTTAAGCAGGGGCTTGCATGCCTCACCTATCCATGAGGTATTGATAGACAAAGCCATGCTTGGCTGGAAAGAATTTGAACTGGAGTTGTTACGCGATAATAACAACAATGTAAATATCATTTGTTCTATAGAGAATTTTGACCCTATGGGAATCCATACGGGAGATTCTATCACGGTTGCCCCTGCTATGACCTTGTCCGATACAACCTATCAAAAGATGCGTACTATGGCTATCCGTATGATGCGCTCCATAGGGAATTTTGCTGGAGGCTGCAATGTGCAGTTTGCCGTGAGCCCCGATGAAAGGGAAGACATTATCGCCATAGAAATCAATCCGCGTGTATCGCGTTCCTCTGCCCTTGCATCAAAAGCTACAGGCTACCCTATTGCCAAAATTGCTTCCAAACTGGCAATTGGGTATAACCTGGATGAACTGAAAAACCAAATTACCCAAAGTACTTCTGCATTTTTTGAACCAACCCTTGATTATGTAATCGTAAAAATTCCACGCTGGAACTTTGACAAATTCAAAGGTGCCAAACGTGAATTGGGACTACAAATGAAATCAGTTGGCGAGGTAATGGCAATCGGCCGTAGTTTCCAGGAGGCACTTCAGAAAGCCTGCCAATCCCTGGAAATAAAACGTAACGGATTAGGTGCTGATGGCAAAGAATTAAAAAAACAGGACCAGATCATTCAAAGTCTTGAAAAGCCAAGCTGGAACAGGTTGTTCCATGTATACGACGCACTGAAATTGGGCATACCTGTAAAAACGGTACATAAGTTAACTCAAATAGATCCATGGTTCCTGCGCCAGATCGAGGAATTAATATTGCTGGAAAGAGAGATAGAAAAATATAAGATTGAAAATATCTCCCGCGAATTGATGATGGAGGCTAAACGTAAAGGTTATGCCGACAGACAGATTGCACATTTATTAGGCTGCCTGGAAAGCGAAGTGTTTAAAAAACGCAGGGATGAAATGGGAATCAAGCGTGTTTACAAAATGGTGGACACCTGCGCCGCCGAATTTGAAGCTAAAACACCTTATTTCTATTCTACATTCGAAGAAGAAAATGAATCTATTGTTTCTGATAAAAAGAAAATTGTGGTGCTTGGTTCAGGCCCTAACCGCATAGGGCAGGGTATTGAGTTCGATTACTCCTGTGTTCATGGTGTGCTGGCAGCAAAGGAATGTGGTTACGAAACCATCATGATAAACTGCAACCCGGAAACAGTTTCCACTGATTTTAATGTAGCTGATAAGCTTTATTTTGAACCTGTTTTCTGGGAACATATCTATGAAATCATTCTCCATGAAAAGCCGGAAGGTGTAATAGTGCAATTGGGCGGACAGACTGCACTTAAGCTTGCAGAAAAGCTGGAACGTTACGGAATAAAAATTATAGGTACTGATTTCGAATCACTGGATTTGGCGGAAGACAGAGGAAAATTCTCAGCGCTTTTGCGCGACAATAATATCCCCTATCCGAAATTTGGAGTGATTGAAACCGTTGACCAGGCTGCCGAGTTTACAAAAGATTTGGAATTTCCATTGCTGGTGCGTCCATCATATGTGTTAGGCGGGCAGAGCATGAAAATTGTAATTAACGAGGAAGAGTTGGAACAACACGTAATTGCTTTGCTCGAAGATATTCCGGGTAATAAAATTTTGATCGACCACTTTCTGGAAAATGCCATAGAAGCAGAAGCCGATGCTATCTGTGATGGTGAAGATGTGTATATCATCGGCATTATGGAACATATAGAGCCTGCAGGTATTCACTCCGGAGATTCGTACGCCGTATTGCCACCCTTTGACTTGGATGAAAATGTTTTAAAGCAAATTGAAGACCATACCCGCAAAATTGCGGTGGCTTTAAAAACTGTCGGGTTGCTTAACATTCAATTTGCAATAAAGAATGGCATCGTATATATAATAGAAGCCAATCCCCGCGCATCCCGCACTGTTCCTTTCATCTGCAAGGCTTATGACGAGCCTTATGTGAACTATGCTACCAAAATAATGCTGGGAGAAAAGAAAGTAAAGGACTTCACTTTCAATCCGCGAAAAAAAGGATATGCCATAAAAGTTCCGGTGTTCTCATTCGATAA
>DATHNK010000465.1:0-3333 GCA_035486075.1 Bacteroidia bacterium | reverse complement strand
GTGGAACAGTGCAACAACCGCACCCAAGCCATATTGCCAACCTCTAAACCGTATAAATATAAATATAAACATAAGCAGACAACCCAGCAATACGGACCATACAGCTTTCGATTTAATATCCTGGGAGACTGATTCACCCACCAATTGAGAACTCTCAATTACATAATCTTTATCCTTATGTAATGGTGCAAGGCCCGAAGCAAGCGCATCTTCCGCTTTGCTTTCCGCATTCTTCGATTGATCGTTAATAAGATAACTGGTGGTTACTTTTATTTGAGTAGCCTCTCCGTAAGTTTGTATTTCAGGATCCTCTCCTCCAAAAGATACTTTTAATGTTTTACGCAAGTTCTCCACATTAGGCTGGGTATTGAACCTCACAACATAATTTCTTCCGCCTTTGAAATCCACTCCCAATTTAAACCCGCTGTGCAGAAATGATATAAGTCCGGCTAAAAGTATTGTTCCTGAAATTACGTAGTACCAGCGTCTGTGCTTAACAAAATTGATGTTGATATTTTTGAATGAATTACGGGTAATAACTGTATCAAACTTAATTTCCTTGTTCTTTGATAAGTTGCGTTCAAACATCAAACGTGTAAGGAACAATGCGCAGAATAGGGAAGAAGGGATACCAATGATAAGGGTGGTAGCGAAACCTTGAATCGGTCCTGTTCCATATACATATAGTATGATACCCAGAATGAAGGTGGTGATGTTCGAGTCAAGTACCGAGGAACGCGCGTTTTTGAATCCATCCTTCACAGCATTGGCAAGGGTTTTTCCTCCCACGGCCAATTCCTCACGTATACGCTCAAATATCAATATGTTAGCATCTACAGACATAGCCACGGTCAACACGATACCTGCGATACCGGGCAGTGTAAGTACCGCACCCAAAGATGCAAGTATACCTAACACGAAAAATACGTTTATTAACATGGCTGCATCGGCAATACGGCCGGCCTGGTTATAGTATAATGCCATAAATACCAGCACCAGTAAAAGCGCCACCATAAATGAAAGCAATCCTGAATTGATAGACTCCTTACCCAATGTTGGCCCTACCACACTTTCTTCTACAATGTGTGCAGGGGCAGGCAACCTGCCTGCTTTCAGAATATTTACCAGATCATCGGCTTCTTCCGGTTTGTAGCTTCCTGTAATTTGAGAAATACCATTTGGAATTTCATTCTGAACCACCGGGGCGGAATAAACAACGTTGTCAAGTACAATGGCAATACATTGGCCTTTGTTAGCATTGGTAAGCCTTCTCCAAACCTGTCCGGCCTGGGGAGTCATGGTCATTTCAATGCTTGGGCTGCCTCCGCTGTTCTGGTCGAATTGTTTCTTGGCATCGGCAATAATATCTCCGGAAAGCGGACAAGCGCCGCCTTTCAGGGTTTTGATAGCTACCAGTTCTAATACCGAAGCGCTCTTATCTTTTGGCTTCTCCCATAAAAATTTCATATCGGTAGGAAAGATAGCAGCGATCTGGGGTATTCTTAAATAGGCGCCAACTTTGCCGGTATCTGAAAGACGGGCGTATCCTACTTCAGGCTCAGGGCCTTTACGAGGGAAAATGTGGTTTTGCTGGTCCTTTACCAACATAGCCTGGAATATGGCAAACAAAGGATCCTTCTTGGCTATAGCGGCTCTGGAAGTGTCATTTTTCTTATTACCGGTACTGTCAGCAGATGTTTTGGTTGAAGCTATGTTTTTTGTTGAATCCGGTTTGCCTGAAGCAGAATCAGGAGCTTTTGCAGTTGCAGCTGTTGGAGTTTTTGTTGAATCCGGGGCAGCCTTTTTAGTTGTATCAGGTACCGCATTCATAATGGCGGCTAAACGTTGGTCGGCACGGGCAAGGTATGGGTATATCTTTTCATTGGAATAGGTTTCCCAGAATTCCAGGTTAGCGCTTCCCTGTAAAAGTTTGCGTACACGGTCTTTATCACTTTCACCCGGTAAGCCGATTAATATTCTGCCGGAACCCGGTAACACCTGAATGTTCGGTTGAGCTACACCAAATTTGTCGATACGGGCGCGGAGTGTTAACTGGGCTGTACCAATTGCATCTTTAATACGGTCTTTAAGAATAGCAATTACTTCATCATTCGTCTTGGTATAAGGTATAGCATCTCTCAATTCCATAGTCTGGAAGTAAGATGCCAGTTTGCCATCCGGTTTTAATGCTGCGTAGTCTTCACTGAACAGGTCAATAAATAGTTTGGTTGATTTCAAATGCTGTTCTTCAGCCTGGTTAATAGCCTGGTTAAAAGCAATGTCCTTATTATTACCGGACATTCCCCTTATAATATCAGCCTCGGAAATTTCAAGCGTAATGTTCATACCACCCTTCAAATCAAGACCAAGGTTGATACTCTTTTCTTTACACTCTTCGTATGTAAAACCGAAAAGGCCATATACCACGCTGTCCTTGGCGCGTTTCAGGTAATCATCGGTAGCTTGCAGGCGCAATGAATCGAGGTAGAACCTGGATTTAACCGTGTCTCCCTTAGCCGCTTTCTGGGCAGAATCTATTACAGATTTCTGCGAGATCAGATCTGACGCATAGTCTTTAGCAGCATTTTCTGTTTTAGTAGAGAAATATGTGAATGAGAAATAGTAGATACAGGCTAAGCCTAAGAGTATAGCAAACAACCGAATAACGCCTTTATTTTGCATTTTTTTTATTTATAGGGGCGCAAAGATAGAAATTTATTGCTTGCTATTTTCCAAATGAAAATTTTAAGTTGTCAATACCTATATCAGATAATTGAGTTTTAATGGTTTAATTGTCAGATTATCAAAATGGTAGGTATAGTGATATATTGTAAAGCAATGGGTTTTAGAAATAAAAATGGAAACCCCAATACATTTTTCAAAAAGGGGAGATATGGAGTAGCTCCTCAAAAACTGGGGAAAATATTGTTTTGTGATTATTTCGTAAATTTGTAAAAAAATAAAGAAGATGAGTGCTATCTTAATTAAATCAACTAGTAAAGCTCAGGAGGATTTTTTTCTTGCAATGGCTAAAATGATGCATGCCTCCGTAAAACTATTAAACGAGGAAGAGGAACTGGATGCTTTACTTATAAATTCAATTGAAAAAGGCATGAAATCAGGAGAGGCTTCAAAAAACGATTTAAAGAAGTTTTTTAAGAAGCATGGAATACAAATTGACTAATCAGTTTTTAAAAGATGTCAAGTCCTTTGGTGGCGATAATAATTTCGTTCACTTGTTAGCAGCAAAAATTAAGGAAACCGTTACAGCTACTTCATTTGACCAATTGGATGGACTTGTTTCAATTAGAGGAACCTCGGCTCATTATCGTT
>DATHNK010000464.1:0-10625 GCA_035486075.1 Bacteroidia bacterium | reverse complement strand
TTTATGATACTATTATTATTGCGAATGATACTATTCCTTTGGTCTATAATGATGCACCCGGGTTTATTGCCCAAATGGATACCTCGGGTAAAATATTATGTGGTGAACGTACCACGACTGTTGGGGGCGGTTTCGACGATATTAATATGGGTGCTTCTCTTAATGGGAAGTATATTTACCTGGGAAGTGACTTTGGCGGCACGCAAGTGTTTGGGCCAGATACATTGAAAGCAACAGCCGGGGAATCACCTTTTGTGGCCAGGTGGTTCTATTGCGGAGATACCAACATTACCACTTCTATTAAAGTATTGCCACAAAACAATTCTGTCAGTGTTTACCCAATCCCTTCCACCGGAAAACTTACTGTTCAATTGGAAGGAGCCCAAAATTTCGCTTCCGCAATTGAAATTTATAATATAGTAGGCGAGAAAGTATATGCGCAGTCAACGAATCACCATTCTGAATTTATACTTGATTTGGGCACTCTGTCCAATGGAATTTATTTCCTGAAAATGCAAATGCAGGATGGTTCAACTAACATTAAAAAGATAGAGATTGCGAAGTAATGACTGTAGCATATTCATCAACACCATTATTCAAAAAACTTGGCTTAAAGGATGGAATGAATGCGAAATTCATTAATCCGCCGAAAGGATATGTTACCCAATTTAATAAGGAGGTTAAAACTAGAAGTTCAGAAGCCCCTTTTGATTTTATTCAACTCTTTACAAATAGCCTTGAGGAATATAAATCGGAACTTCCCTTTTTGAAAAAGCAGTTAAAGAAAGATGGAATATTTTGGATTTCCTGGTATAAGAAAGCATCCGGAAGGAAAACAGAAATAACGGAAGATATTATCCGGAACTTCGCACTGGAAACAGGATTGGTAGATGTGAAGGTTTGTTTGGTTGACGAAGACTGGTCAGGTTTGAAATTGGTTTTCAGGCTTAAGGACAGGTAAAGATTCCACACTTCGTTCGGAATCACACTTTTATTTTAGTAAGGGATGGTGGCGTTTCGCCTGCGGCGAAACGCCACCATCCCTCCACACAAACAGGCCTGCTTGTCATTCTTCCAGACAACGTGAGGCATCTCCTGAATAAATTAACATTCCGTTTCCATTGTATTTGTGTTAATGTATTATCTTTAGCAAATCAATTTAAAGTAAAAACTTATTAAAATCATTATTTCTTATGGATGCTTTGATATATGGAAACCTGGTGAACATTGCTTATATCATGTTCTCGAAAAGTACCACAGATATTACCAATACGGATTTAGATCCTTCGACAAATTCAAGTATAAGCCAATTGTGGCCGGGCGGATGGAGGCTTATAACATCTATTACACTCCAAAAAACAGCCACCACACCAGACTATATTACTCAAAATGAATTATTCGGTTTTGTTGCCGTTAACGATTCAACCTACACGGCTGCTATTATCTTACGTGGCACACAAACCATCATGGATTGGATCATTGATGTTGGGGTTATTCCGGAAGCCGACCACGACCTGGGAGGAACCGTGGAAAGTGGATTCAATGAAGCCTACAAAGCTTTAATTACCGACTCCGGCGCAAGTTTGGCGGATTATGTAAAAACACTTACACAGGCCAATATCGTAGTATCCGGGCATAGCCTGGGTTCGTCATTAGCTACGCTTACCGCCGCTGATCTGGCTGCTGCCGGCAAAACGAATGTAACTGTTTATTTATTCGCATCGCCCAAAACCGGCAGTCCCGATTTTGTAAATAATTTTCATTTGAAAGTTCAGGCATGCAGTTCATTTATCAATATTCATGATGTAGTACCCATGCTCCCACCCGGTCCATTTTTCGGCCATGTTGGCGTTATCACAAGCCTCGATTCATCTAAATTTTCAGCTATAAAACCATCTGTTGATTGCTGGCATACATTGTTGGATTATTTATATATGCTGGACCAAACTGACTTCAGCCCTCCCCCAAATTGCAAAGCAGTATCTGCTTAAAATCCTTGCTTAGCTTATTGCTTCATCTCTCTCAATATCTTCAACGCATCGCTCACGGTTTTCACCGGGTAAATAGCCAGTGAAAGCTTATCCCTGGCTTGGTTCATTTTGCAGGTAGAGGGATGCTTTTTGATATATTCAACCATATTGGTAAATGCAGAAGAAGTATAAAACGGAGAGTCTGCCTGTGAAACAAAGAAACTGTGAAAGGCTTTATTTTTAAATACGATACGCTCTATACCCAATTCTGCAGCAATAAGGCGTAGCCTTATCACATTGGCTAATTCCTGAACAGAAGCGGGAAGTTTACCGAAACGGTCAACCAGTTCTTCTTCAAAATGGGTCATTTCATTTTCATCTTTGGCTTCGTTCAACTCACGATATAATCTTAAACGTTCTTCCGAACTTTGTACATAATCATCAGGAATTAACGCTTCCGCGTCTGTTTCAACATGGCAGTCTTTTACAAACTTTTTAGTGGTTGTTGTTTCAGTTTGAATACCCATAGAAGACAATGCTTCGCCGCCAATTTCTTCTTTCAGTTCTTCTATAGCTTCGTTCAATATTTTATGATAGGTATCAATACCCATATCGTTTACAAAACCGCTTTGTTCGCCACCCAATAAGTCTCCCGCACCACGAATGTCAAGGTCGCGCATGGCAATACTGAAGCCGCTTCCGAGGTCGGAGAACTGTTCAATGGCATCTAAACGAGTGCGCGCATCCCGTGTCAGTGTTTCAAAAGAGGGAACAACTAAATAGCAGAATGCTTTTTTATTGGAACGTCCCACACGTCCGCGCAATTGGTGCAGATCGCTCAACCCAAACATGTGTGCATCATGAATAATAATTGTATTCAGGTTGGGAATATCAAGCCCCGATTCCACAATTGCTGTGGAGACTAAAACATCAAGCTGTCCTTCTATAAATTGCATCATCACTTCTTCCAACTCATGGCCTTTGAGCTGTCCATGTGCAATTCCAATCCTAACCTTCGGGCAAAGGCGTTTAATCAATAAAGCAATATCCTGTATGTCATGCACACGGTTGTGAATTACAAATACCTGTCCGCCTCGTGCAATCTCATAATTGATAGGGTCGCGGAAAACATTATCTGAAAATGTACTGACTTCCGTTTGAACCGGATAACGGTTTGGCGGTGGAGTATTTATAACAGAAAGGTCGCGTATACCAATTAATGAAAACTGCAATGTGCGCGGAATCGGCGTAGCTGTAAGGGTTAGAATATCTACGGTGGAGCGCATGGTTTTTAGTTTCTCCTTCACTCCTACTCCAAATTTTTGCTCTTCGTCTACAATTAAAAGCCCAAGGTCTTTGAACTTAATTTCTTTATTTACTAATTGATGCGTACCAATAACAATATCCAACTTCCCGGCTTCTAAATTTTTCAATACCTGCGTTCTTGCCTTGCTGGTGCGGAAACGATTCAGATAATCAATATTACAAGGGAATTCCTTTAAGCGCTCGCTGAATGTTTTAAAATGTTGCAACGCCAATATGGTTGTTGGTACAAGCACCGCTACTTGCTTGCTATCGCTCACAGCCTTGAATGCTGCACGTATGGCTATTTCTGTCTTGCCGAATCCTACATCACCACACACAAGCCTATCCATAGGATGTGGGGATTCCATATCTTTTTTCACATCCTTTGTAGACTTCACCTGATCGGGTGTATCTTCATAAATGAAGGATGCTTCCAGTTCATTTTGCAAATAGGTATCGGGGTGAAAGGCAAAACCCTCGCGGGATTTACGCTCTGCATAAATTTTCACCAGATCAAAAGCCAGCTCTTTTATCCGGCGTTTTGTTTTTTGTTTTAAGGCTTTCCATTGTGCCGAACCTAACTTGTCAAGTGTTGGTTGATGCCCCTCTTTACTGGAATAGCGGCTGATGCGATGCAATGAATGTATACTGACTAAAAGAAGGTCATTGTCTTTATATATTATTCTCACAACCTCTTGCATATTGCCGTTAGCCTCTACCTTATCGAGCCCTGCAAAGCGGCCAACACCATGATCGATGTGTGTTACAAAATCCCCGGGCTTAAGGTCCTGCAACTCTTTCAGGGTAAGAGCTTCCTTCGATTTATAAAAAGTGTCTTTTAAACGGAAGCGATGATAACGTCCGAATATTTCATGGTCGGTGTAAACAGCTAATTTTAATTCATGACTCGCAAAGCCCTGATAAATGGGCAAGAAAACGGGGGTCAGAACTTTTTCCAGATCAAAATCATATTCCGAACGAAGTTGTGCATCAGAAAATATTTCTTTCAAACGCTGCACCTGTTGCTCAGTATCGGTGAAGATATAATTGCGGTAACCTTTTTTTACATTCTCCAGTATTTCATCAAAAAACAAATTAAAATTTTTACCAAATGATTTTTGCGGAGAACATGGAAAAGCAAAATTATGTGTAACCGAAGCCGGCGCTATTCCCCAAACTACTCTTGAAAAACTGATGCAGGCTTCATCGAATGCAGCAGAAGAAAATAATTGATCTGCACTTTCCGGAGCATCTTCCAATTGCTCTTCATAAGCTTGTTCCAACGCATTTAGTGCAATCGGATAATCCTTGATCCATAAATATGTTTGGTCGCTTTCTTTTAAGTATTCTAAAAAACTCTGGCTTGATTTTGCATTTAATTCATCCCTTAAATTGGGAGTGATCTCAATCTTCTTAAGATCCCTCAGAGAAAGCTGTGTGGAAGCATCAAACAATCGTATAGATTCCACTTCATCTCCGTAAAATTCTAACCGGAATGGATGTTCGTTGGAAAATGAAAACACGTCCAATATACCGCCCCGCCTGGAATATTGTCCGGGGTCGGTTACAAAATCGGTACGCAGGAAATTGTATTGTGCCAGCAATTCCACTACAAAATCCATTGAGAGGGCTGCACCTTTATCAATAACAAAAGTGTTCTCTTCCATTACTTTGCTGTCCGCAACTTTTTCGCATAGTGCAGCTGCGGGCGCGACAATAATCTGCCCCTTAGACTTTCGGATTATATTCAGTATCTCTGTCTTTTTTAATAACCCGGACCTTCCTGCATCTTTGGCCCGTTCAGCGGGAGTGATAGCCGGATAATACAATATATCCCTGCCGGGAAGCAGATTTTCGAGGTCATTGCAAAAATAAATGGACTCCTCCGTTTCAGGAAGGATAAACAAATGATTGCCTTTTAAGGAGCTTATTGTGCCGGAGGCAATAAATGCAAGAGCACTCCCGGAAAGTTTTTCCGGATTTATACAACAAGCGGGGCTTTCTCTGAGGGTTTTTTGTAAGAAATCTATTTTCTCATTCCGCTCAAACGAAAGCAATATGTCGGAGGTCATATCTAATAGCTATGAGATATAAGAGAAAAGAGATGAGCGAAAACCGCTTATATCTTATATCTTATATCTCATATCTTATATCTGTTTTTTAGTATTCGTCTTCGTTAAAAAGAAAATCTTCTTTGGTTGGGTAATCGGGCCAGATCTCTTCAATGTTCTCATAAATTTCTTCCTCGTCTTCCATTTCCTGTAAATTTTCAACAACTTCTATAGGAGCTCCGGAGCGAATAGCATAATCTATAAGTTCACTTTTAGTGGCTGGCCATGGTGCGTCTTCCAAATACGATGCGAGTTCTAGTGTCCAGTACATGTGTTTACTTTTTTTAAAATTTCCGCAAAAGTAAAATTTTCAGACAATACAAGTGTGTTTTCTGAATTATTTTACAGAATGTTATAAACAAAGTGACGGAAATAGGCGCAATTTTCCTTTAAATCAGGTAGTAATATATCCATAACAGCCTACTATTGAAGCCTTATATTGTCAATCAGCCTTATTTTGCCTGCAAATGTAGCAATACAGGCAATTATAGGTGTTTCAGGAAGAACAGGTTCAATTAAGGACATGAGGGTCTCAAAATGGACAACCTCAAAATAGTCCAGTTTTAAAATGGGCTCTCTGTCAAATTCAGATTTTACAAATGATTTTAATTCGGGAATAGTTGACTTCCCCCACATTTCTTTTATTTTAAAAAGAGTGGTTGGAATTAATACTGCTGCCTTACGTTCTTCCGGAGATAGCAATCGGTTGCGGGAACTCATAGCTAATCCGTCAGTATCGCGGCTGATAGGGCATTCCCTTATTAAGACCGGTAAATTATGCTTTTTTACAAAATACTTTACGATGGTTAGCTGCTGAAAATCTTTATTGCCGAAATAGGCTTTGTCCGGCTTCACAGCATCGAATAGCTTGTTTACAATGGTAATCATTCCCGCGAAGTGCCCCGGGCGGGATTGGCCTTCCATCACCTTGTCCAGCATGCCAAAATCTTCACTCAGCAAGGTATAATCATTATTCGGGTACATTTCCTCTACAGATGGCATAAATAGTATATCGCAACCCGCATTTTCCAGCATTTCACGGTCGCTGTCAACCGGGCGCGGATAGCGTTTCAAATCGGCAGGGTCGTTGAATTGTGTAGGGTTTACGAATATGCTGCAAACGGTAACATCGTTTTCATTTATAGAGAGACTGATCAACGATATATGCCCCTTATGCAATGCCCCCATAGTAGGTACAAAGCCTATACTCCTTCCGCTTTCACGGTGAGATAAAAGCAACATTTCAAGTTCAGATTTAGTGGCTACAATTTTCAAAATGGGGGTATAAATGAGGAGGCAAATGTAAAATTTTAGCGAACGATAAGCTATGAGGTATAAACGATGAACCATAAATCCCTTTCTTTCATAAATTTGTATTGCAAAATATCAGCATAAGATTCTATGGAGTTTAAAGATCACTTTTCAACCCAATCCGATATTTATATAAAGTCACGTCCCAATTATCCTGATGAGCTTTTTAAGTTTTTAGCATCTGTAAGCCCTGCCCATAATATAGCCTGGGACTGTGCTACAGGCAACGGGCAGGCTGCATTATCTCTTACCAACTATTTTAAACGTGTAATTGCAACTGATGCCAGCGAGCAACAAATTAAAAACGCCGTACCTCATGAAAAGGTGCAGTATTCCGTTGCACTGGCCGATAACAGCGGGATTGAAACCGGAACGGTAGATATGGTAACTATCGCTTCCGCCTTGCATTGGATGGACTTTGACAGCTTTTATGCAGAAGTGAACAGGGTGCTTAAACCCCGAGGAGTTTTTGCCGCATGGGCGTATTATGATAGCCATATCAATACCACTATTGACACCCTGGTTAATTATTTGCATCGGGACATTCTGGGCGGCTATTGGCCTCCCGAAAGGGCTCACGTAGAAAATCATTACCGGGATATTCCCTTCCCTTTTAAGGTTATTGAAACACCCCCGTTTAAAATTTCCATAGAAGCAACATTGGATTTTTTATTCGGCTATTTGCATAGCTGGTCCAGCACCCAGAATTATATAAAAATGAATGGCAAAGACCCGGTTGATTTAATAAAAAAGGAACTGGAAGAAGCCTGGGGCGATGGAAGCAAAGCAAGGGTAATCACCTGGGATCTGGTGCTGAAAGTGGGTGAAAAAATAGCTTAAGTATAAGGATTATAACTTATAAATCATAACTTATAACTCCTCAACTCATTCTTTCGTATTTTTGTATTCTATAATTGAGTCATGAGTAATTTGAACGAGGAAATATTAGGATTAAAATATAGTTCGGAGGACCATTCGTTAAGTGAAGCGGAAGTTGCAACTGACCCATTTACGCAATTCGAAAAGTGGTTTGCCGAAGCTATGGAGCTGCATCCCAAAGATGCAAATGCATTCGTACTATCTACTGCCACTAAAGATGCCAGGCCATCTGCGAGGGTTGTACTATTAAAAGGAGTAGAAAATAACAGTTTTGTTTTCTATACAAATTATGATAGCCGCAAGGGAAAAGAATTACTCGAAAACCCTTTTGCATCTATGACTTTCTTTTGGTCATCGCTGGAAAAGCAAGTGCGTGTGGAAGGCAACGTGCAAAAAGTAAGCGCTGAGGATTCGGATGAATATTTTAAAATGCGCCCTGCGGGAAGCAAGGCCGGAGCGTGGGTCTCGCCACAAAGCACAGTGATTTCCGGCAGAGATGAATTAGAACAAAAACATCGTGATTTTATACTGGCGCATGAGGATAAAGAAATTCCACGCCCGCCTTTCTGGGGCGGATTTTGTATTATTCCGAACAAAATTGAATTTTGGCAGGGTCGTTCCAGCAGGCTGCATGACCGTATTCTGTATACTTTTGAAAATGACAATTGGAAAATTGAACGCCTCGCTCCGTAATAACTTTGCAAACTTTATGAACTTTAAACTTTTCTACTATGTGGACAGAAACAAACAACAAACTCAATAAAAAATTCAAATTCGGAAATTTCCGTGAGGCATTTGCATTTATGACACAGGTTGCACTGATCGCCGAAAAAATGGATCATCACCCGGAATGGAAGAACACGTACAATGAACTTGAAATATGGCTCTACACGCATGATGCAGGTGACATTGTAACAGAAAAAGACCATAAACTGGCGAAAGAAATAGATAAAATCAATAAGTCGTAAAGTAAAAAAATGACGATAAGCATTGAGATTGCTTCGTTCCTCGCAATGACGGTCGGAGCCCGACTGGCAAATAAAAAGAGCATAACGTTACTGCGAGGAACGAAGCAGTCTCTTTAATTCGGATTCAAATATTAAATATTAAATTTCAAGATCATTAAATCATATGTCCTCAAACAAAACTTTCGGAGAAATAAAAACAGAGATGAGTGCAGGCAAACTCGATTGCCAATCGCTTGTTAAATCTTACTTAAAACGCATTGTAGAGAATAAACACCTCAATGCTTTTTTGGAGGTTTTCGGAGAGGAGGCTTTATTGCATGCGCAGGAAGTTGATGATAAAATACGAAAAGGAAAAGGCGGCAGATTAGCCGGAATGGTTATTGCAATAAAAGATAATATTTGCTATAAAGGCCATCGTGTGTCCGCATCTTCCAAAATACTGGAAGGGTTTGTATCGCTCTATCATTCCACAGTTGTGGAGAGGCTTTTGGCAGAAGATGCCATCATCATTGGCCGTTGCAATTGCGATGAATTTGCTATGGGCAGCTCCAACGAAAAATCAGCGTTTGGAAAGGTTTTAAATCCGCATGATAACACCCGCGTACCGGGTGGCTCATCGGGAGGATCTGCAACCGCTGTTGCTGCAGGACTTTGCACTGCAGCGTTGGGAAGTGATACAGGTGGCTCTATTCGCCAGCCTGCATCCTTTTGCGGAGTAATAGGTATGAAACCAAGCTATGGCAGGATATCCCGATACGGGCTATTGGCATACGCTTCCACCTTCGACCAGATAGGGCCACTTACCAATAACATGGAAGATATGGCTTTGCTATTGGAAATAATGACCGGAAAAGATGAATTTGACAGTACACTTTTGCAAAAAGAATCACCAAATTATTTTGAAAAATTTAAAAAAGAAGATATTAGTAAACTGCGCATAGCCTATATAAAAGAGTGTTTGGAACATGAGGGACTTGACCCGGAAATAAAAGCCCACCTGGAAAAGACCATTGCATCACTCAAAGCAAAAGGGCATGTAGTGGAACCTGTTTCATTTCCGTTTATTGAGTATGCTGTACCAACATATTATGTATTAACAACTGCTGAAGCCTCTTCCAATCTGTCCCGCTACAGTGGAATTAACTATGGATACAGGGATCCTGAAGCCAAAGACCCCGATGCAGTTTATAAAAAATCGCGTTCGGCAGGATTTGGCAAAGAAGTGAAAAGGCGCATCATGCTTGGAACTTTTGTACTTAGCACCGGATATTATGATGCGTATTATGCCCGGGGACAAAAAGTGCGGAGAATATTTGTGGAGAAAACCAATGAGATATTTGCCCCCAACCCCCAATTGGGAACAAAGGGCTACGACCTTATCTTATCACCCACCACACCCGGTACCGCTTTCAAATTCGGGCAGAATGACCTTGATCCCATTAAAATGTACCTGGAAGATATTTTCACTGTTCACGCTCCTATCACGGGCTTGCCTGCTATATCATTACCATTGGGAAAGCACTCTAATGGCTTGCCTTTCGGGGTTCAACTTATGGCCCGCAAGTATGACGAAATGACTTTACTGGCATTTTCGGACATGCTAATGAACAATTGAAAGTGAATATAATTACCTGAAATATTTTGTAATACAATTATTTATTTGTAAAATTGCATTTCGTAGAACATAATGCCTTTTTATACGTATATATACAGATATGCTGATTAAGAAAATAAATATCGTTTTGTTGCTCCTGGTAATATTTATTGCCGGAACAACGATGGCTATGCCGCATGACTCTCTTGCTAAAAAAGATTCTGCCCGTTTTGCCGACGATCCTATTGCTGCCAACCTGGACAGTTTGTCGCATCTTAACTTTTTTGAAAAGGGATATGATTTTGTAAAATCACCGATGTACCATTTCAAAACCGATTCTATTCCCTGGTATAGCGATAAGGTGTTTGAAGACCGCATGGCAAAACTGGATGCGCAATCGCCATTCGACCTGCAATACAACGATGTGGTTAAATCCTATATTGAAATGTATGCCGTTCGTAAAAGGGCCCTCACTTCAAGAGTGCTT
>DATHNK010000463.1:0-3322 GCA_035486075.1 Bacteroidia bacterium | reverse complement strand
AGATATCCTTTTTACGGGATAGAATTTCTCCCCTTGCTCCGGGCTTTGTACAATATTGGATTGACAGGGTATATGGAGGAATAAAGGCCGTGGATTGCGCCTATCCCTTTATCGCGTACGGAACTGATTGGCTCGCATTTGCGCATCTAATTATTGCTATTGTATTCATTGGCCCCTATTCCGATCCTGTACGAAATATCTGGGTTATACAATTCGGAAGGATAGCCTGCTACCTCGTATTTCCGCTGGCATTTATATGCGGAACCATCCGGGAGATTCCCTTCTGGTGGCAGCTTATCGACTGCTCCTTCGGAGTATTCGGGCTTATAATACTCACGGCCATTTATAGGAACATTCAAAAACTGGAATCACTAATTATCATTAATAAAATTTAAAATCACACACTATGAAACGAAATGATTGGCTCTTACTTGTCGCTGTATCTTTTTACAGTTTTCTCTTTTACCGGCAATCTCCCGGAATAAATTTTGTAATCTTTAATTTTGTTTTGCTAGGCTGCCTTGCTGCGAGCAGCAAACAAATAATTAAGAGCAAACAATGGCTGCTCGCAGCTCTCGGAAGCCTTGCTTCGGCGCTTTGTGTGGGTTATTACGGGAATTTACTTTCCGTAATTGCCAATATTATTTCCTTAAGTATTCTATCCACGTTAAGCATAAGTGAAAATTCTTCCGTTGTTGTTTCACTGATATCTTCAACGTGTGCATATTTTGCTTCACCGGTAAATATAATTCTGGATTATATGGAACGAAGCAAGAATAGGATGGAGGGGCATCCGGGCTATAAGAAAAGAATAATTCTGATAGGTATTCCGGTGGTAATTACCCTGGTATTTTTCTTTTTGTACCGGGCATCCAACCCGCTGTTCGACAAGCTTGCGGAAAATATTAATCTTGATTTTATTTCGGTCAGTTGGATTTTGTTTACTGCTATTGGGCTGTGCCTGCTCTATGGCTTTTTTTACCAGAGAAAACTGGAAATCCTTTCTGCATGTGACTCCAGGCCTGGCGATCTTGAAAATAGAGCATATAAGAAATTAACATTATTTGGTAGAGAACTAAATCTTACCGATGAAAATTTTTCAGGCATTATTTTGTTTGTTCTTTTGAATTTGTTGGTGCTTATAGTAAATTTAGGAGATGTGAATTATCTGCTGATAACAAAGAAATTGCCGGATGGAATTTCATATTCTCAATTTGTGCACCAGGGTATTGATGCGCTTATAGCATCTATCATTATTGCCATTGCAATTGTATTATTTTATTTCCGCGGAGGATTGAATTTTTTCAGGAAAAGTAAAGCGATAAAGGTGCTTGCCTGCATTTGGATATTGCAAAATGCTTTCATGATATATTCCACTTCGTGCCGGAATACTCTATACATAACGGAATGCGGATTAACTTTTAAACGCATTGGGGTATATGTGTATCTGATGCTTGCATTAACCGGGCTTATAACCACCCTGGTGAAAATAGTTAAAGCTAAAAGTAACAGTTATTTATTCAGAATAAACGGGTGGATCTTCTATGGTTTTCTGGTTATCTTATCCTTCCCAAACTGGGACCGGATTGTGACGAGCTATAATGTTGAAAATAATAAAACTGAGTATCCTGAATATATGTTTTCATTATCCTCTTCCAATATAACTGATTTGCTGCCCTTGTATCAAAAATCTATTGATAGTAAGGACTCCGTCAGCTATAATAGTTATCGTAATGAAGAAATACGAAAAGGATTTTCTTCTGCACTTTATAATTTTATAACCATGAATGATACATTGGATTGGAGGTCATGGAACTACGATGGTTCAAGGGTTTTTGGAGAGATAACAAACAGCAATTTTATAAATTCGGTTACAGTTATAGATTTAAGTGATGAACATTATCACGAGCCGCTCCCTGCGAAACTGAAAATATTCAGTAAGGTAACCTCAATGAATTTACGTAACTCCGAAATAAGAACCCTGAAAGGGCTGGAGGAATTTCCTCAATTAAAATGGCTTGATATAAGCTATAACCATATTTCAGATTTGTCGGGAATTGAAAAATTGAAAAACCTGGAATACCTTAATTTAAATGCCCTGCGTATTGCCGATTACTCAAAACTATATAAGCTGCAAAAACTGAAAGAGCTTCATGTTGGCAGGTATTACATATCCGACAGCATGGCCGATGAAATATGCAGGAATATACCGAATCTAAAAATCGTAATATTATAATATTAATAGAATTTAAACATATTTTATTATGGAAGCAAACAGATTTGAACCATTTTTCAGAGGCTACCTAAAAGCAGTAGTAGTAAGCCTCGTAAGCCTTCACACATTATTTATATTGTCAATCGGGGTTTTAGACTGGTTTTTTTTAATTTATATGTTCATGGCTCTTGTTGCATCCATTATTCATTTCCTTTTCATGCTGGGGCTTTACCTAGTGGCACTTCCACTCGTATCTTCCCTGAATACTAAGGCTGAAGGACTATCTCCACGGGTGCTTATAGACAGATATATTCCGATTTTTGCGCTGCCTTTTGCCTCTCTTTTTGAGATACTATGGATGGAAGGAGGCTTGAACAAATTCTTTACATTTGTTATACTTGATCTATTGTTTACTTGCTATATAGGCCTCTACTTTTATACTAAAAATAAATGCGCAGTTAATGAAACAGCTTAGGATAAAAATTATCTGGCTCACCGTGTTCAGCATTGCAATGGGCTTTATGGAAGCCGCGGTAGTGGTGTATCTCAGGAGAATATATTATCCGCATGGATTTCAATTTCCTTTGACTCCTGTTGAGCCATCTATTGGGATGACTGAGTTTCTGAGGGAGGCCGCTACTATCATTATGCTGCTTGCCATTGGTATTCTTACCGGAAAAAATACTTCACAGAAATTTGGGATTTTTATTTTTTCGTTTGCCGTTTGGGATATATTCTATTATGTATTTCTGAAACTGTTCATCGGCTGGCCTGAATCATTTTTTACCTGGGACATTTTATTTATTATTCCGGTTCCCTGGGTAGGGCCGGTGCTGGCTCCATGCGTAGTTTCTCTTACCATGATCGCATTAACATTTTCAGTTATTTATTACCAGGAGAAAGGCATTGATGTACATTTGAAAATGAAGGAATGGATTCTGCTTATTGCTGGGGCGTTAGTTATAATACTTTCCTTTGTGCAGGACTATTTAAAATATTGCAGTATTCATAATGCACGGTATTCATTGCCCTGGAAGGATACTTTGTTTAATGAAATAAGTACTTATGTGCCTTCATCATTCAACTGGTGGATATTTACGTGTGGCG
>DATHNK010000462.1:0-5601 GCA_035486075.1 Bacteroidia bacterium | reverse complement strand
GTCCGATTGAATGGCCCTTGTTTCATCCTGCATAGCTTTGTCATAATCACCCAAATGATATTCTGCTGCGCCTCTTCCTTCATAATCTTTTTCAACATCACCGCCCCGTTCTATGGATCTGTTATAATATTCAATAGAGCCCCTGAAATCTCCCATTTCCAGTTTAATAAGCCCGATCCAGTTTCTCACATTCTTCAATGCTGGTGTTAATCTCAGTGCGGTAAACTCATCTTGCAGGGCTGTGTCATAATTATTTAAATGGTATTCCGCAGAACCCTTTCCTTCAAAGGCATTACCGTTCGTGCTGTCCAGTTTAACAGCCTTTTTATAGTCAGCTAATGCCTGCTTGTAATCCTTTGCCATGTACTCTGAAAGTGCTCCATCACATATTTTTTTACTTTTAGATGTATTGCTTTCACAGGAGCAAAAAAAAGCGGCGGAAATAAGGACTGCTGCAAGGGCATTACATTTTGTAATCATCTTTTAATTTTTATAGATTGTTTTCTTGGTTGGGTATTATAACTGGGGCGCGAACATACTCATAAAAAGATAGTATTGGAGCATCTGCAGGATTAATATACCCTTAAAAAATATAAAATTTGGCATCTTATCAGAAATTTCCTTTTCTTTGTAGGTGCATTCCCTATTTACCGATAAAAATAGTATGTGAGTTAAACGGGTTGTATTTAGTTGTTGCATAAGAGCCTATGAAAAAATTTATAGATAAGTTTGCTACTATTGGTGTTCTTCCGCAGGATGATGGAAATGCCATCCACCAAAAACGATTCCTGGTGATGCAGGCATTCTTAATGAGCCTCGGCGGCTTATTGTGGGGATTAATTACCATAAGTTTCAAGCTTTATTACGCTACTATCATTCCCTGGGGATACGTGGTTATCAGTTTTTTTAACATTTCCTATTTTGCAAAAAGCAAAAACTTTCCAAAGGTTAGGGATATACAAACCTCTGCCACCTTATTGATGCCCTTCTTCTTTCAATGGGCATTGGGCGGGTTTCTGAATTCAGGTTGTGTAATGCTTTGGTCTATATTGGCGGTAGCGGCCTCGCTAACCTATCAAAGTATAAAAGCAAGCGCTATCTGGGTTTCATTGTTTCTTACGCTTACCCTTATCTCCGGATTACTTGAAGGAGCTTTTCAATCCTGGCTTCTCCACAGCGGGCATAATTTGTTGCCTTCCAATATGCAGGTGAATTTGTTAATGATGAATATTGTTGCTGTTTCACTTATCCTTTTCATCCTTGTAATTGTGGTAATGAAAAACTCCACATCCCTAGCCTTAAAGGAAACCTATACCAAGCTTGTTCAGGCAGAAAAGATGGGAGCCCTCGGCCAACTTGCCGCCGGAATTGCACATGAAGTGAATACTCCACTTGGCGCTATTAAATCTTCGGCGGAAGATTCAATGGTATCGCTCACTGAAGTATATACCAAAATGCCCCAACTACTGAATGCAGTGGATGCGGATACGAGAAGTATATTTTGGAAATTTGCCGGTGAAGCAAAAAATAATCAGCGGGTATTATCCTCTAAGGAAGAAAGGGAAAAGCGCAAAATTCTCAGCGATGAATTAGATAAACAGGAAATACCAAATTCGCGCTTTCTGGCGGAACGATTAGTACAAATGGGAATGGACAGCATAGATGTTTCCACTCAAAAACTACTCGCCCATCCACTTGCCCAGGACCTTATTATGCTCGCATACAACCTGGCTAACCTCAGCCGCAATACCGAAAATATTTCTGTAGCGGTTGAAAAGGCTTCTAGGGTTGTGTTAGCATTGAAAAAATATCTGCATTCGGCCAACCAGGAAGAGAAAGTGGAAACGGATATACGTGATAATATTGAAACTGTACTTGGCATATACCATAACCAGTTAAAGCATGGTATTGAAATAATTAAGAACTACGAAGACGTGCCTAAAATTATGGCGCACGTGGACCAACTTAACCAGGTATGGACCAACTTGATTCATAATGCCATTTATGCTATGAAATACAATGGTAAACTCACCGTGGGTATTAAGAATATTGACCGTTGGGTTGAAATACGTATAGGTGATACCGGTGGCGGTATTCCGGATGAGATCAAAAATAAAATTTTTGAACCCTTCTTTACCACTAAGCCTAAGGGAGAAGGAAGTGGACTAGGGTTGGATATTGTAAAAACAATTATAAAGGAACACGGAGGATTTATTAACTTTGAAACCGAGGTAGGAAAAGGAACTACTTTTATTATTCGGTTACCCGCTAAAAAATAATATATCATGAATAACCACGAAAACGAAAAGGCTATAGTATGCGTTGATGATGAAAAAATCATTCTGAACAGTTTGCAATCTATGTTATCGCGCAATTTGGGAAGTGATTACATCTATGAATTTGCCGAATCAGCCGAGGAAGCTATTGAAGTCATAGGAGAATTATCCAAAGAAGGTTACAAACTGGAGGCAGTTATTTCCGATTGGCTGATGCCGGGCATGAAAGGTGATGAATTCCTGAGCAAAGTACATGAAAAGTATCCTGAAATAACCAAAGTATTGCTTACAGGACATGTTGACAGCAAGGTGGTAAAAAGACTGGAAGAAGATAACCATGAAGGTATACATTGCATTTTTAAGCCATGGAAGGATGGTAATATTTTAGAAGTAATAAAACACGAGGATTCACCTAAATGAGCACTCCGGTTATTTTGTGTGTGGACGATGAACGAATCGTCCTTCACGGATTAAGAGAACAATTAGGCCGCGCTTTCGGTAATGAATATAGTGTAGAGATTGCCCAAAGCGGCGAAGAAGCGCTTGAACTGGTTGATGAATTAGTAAAGTCAGGAACAGCGGTGCCTATTGTAATAGCGGATCAGTTGATGCCCGGCATGAAAGGGCATGAACTGCTTATAAATATTCACAAATCATCTGCCAAAACATTTAAGATCCTTCTTACCGGGCAAGTGGAAGTGAATGCAATTGGTGAGGCTGTGAACCATGCAAACCTTTATCGTTTTATTTCCAAGCCCTGGGATGGCACCGACCTTGTACTTACTGTGAAAGAAGCCATGCGCAGCTTTTTTATGGATAAGAAAGTGGAAGAGCAAAATGAAATGCTCAAGAAATATAATGAGGAACTGGAGCAAATGGTAGATGACCGTACCAGCCAGTTAGCTGCAGAAAAGGAGAAAAGCGAACAATTATTGTTAAGTATATTTCCGGAGGAAACCGCGGAAGAATTAAAAAACAAAGGGTTTTCTTCCCCGAGGCTATATGATAATGTTTCTGTTCTATTTACCGATTTCAAAGGGTTCAGCAAAATAGCTATGTCGGTAACTCCTGAAAAACTTGTAAAAGAACTGGATGAATGTTTTTCAGCTTTTGATGAAATTATTGAAAAACATAACCTGGAACGGATAAAGACCATTGGCGATTCTTATATGTGTGCCGGCGGAATACCGACACCCAACTCTACCAATGCTGTTGATGCTGTTACTGTGGCCAAGGAAATGTATACCTGGCTCGATAACTGGAATAAAAGCAGCGGCAATGATCATGCCTGGGAAATGCGAATAGGCATTCACACAGGAGGACTGGTGGCAGGGGTAATTGGCAAGAAAAAATTTGCGTATGATCTGTGGGGCGATGCAGTGAATGTTGCCAGCAGGCTTGTATCTAACGGAGAAGAAGGCAAAATCAATATTTCAGCAGATACTTACAATTTAGTAAAAGAAAAATACCCTTGTATTTACCGCGGAGAAATTGCCACTAAAAACAGGGGCAATATTGCCATGTATTTTGTTGAATAGGATAAGAGCAACAAGCAAGTTGAAGAGTTTATAAGAATGAAAATAATTCGGCCTTTCCATTCTTTTGTCTGATATAATTTCCTTTATAATATTTTGACATATAAAAGTATTCATTTCCTTTACTTTTATAAAAATGCGATATTTACGACTTATGAAAAGGCCTTTTTTCTATGGTTGGAATAGGATAATTTTATGTATAGCTATTTCTTTGTTGTCTGGCAGAATTTATTGCCAGGATAGTTCCTCCCGGTATTCCCAATTAAAGGGCGAACTTATGGCTCATTATTTAGGTGATACACTTAATGCACCTGCCAAGATAAAAGAACTGATCCGGTCTGCAATGGAGTCCGGTTATAAGGATGACAAAACTGCAGCAATTGAGAAATACCAGGTAGCCTTTGCGCTTGTCCCTTATGCCAGGGACTCGGACGATGTACTTGCCCGGCTTTATGCTCAATTCTCCGGACTTCTTTATAGAGCCGGTGCAGAGGACATGTCAATAGAATATGCCAAAAAATCGTTGGTATTCAGAAAAAAAGTTCATAGAAAGGCTACAATAGATCAATATAATATAATTGGCAAAATTGCATCCTTTTATCTTGAATCCGGCAGGTTCGACAGCGCAACTAAATACTTCGAAATGGGGTTAAGGGAAGCTAATGAACTTAATACACCTTTATGGAAAGCAGCAGCTATGAATAATTTAGGTATGCTATATCAAGCTGAAAACCTTCACGATACTGCCCTTTCCAGTTATAAAAATGCAATAAATATACTTGCTCTTAAAAATCAAAGAGATTCATTTTTGATGGGTAGTATTAATGATAACATTGCCCGAAATTTTTATGTGGCAAAACAATTCCCCGAAGCGCTTGAATATTTTAACAGGAATAATATACTGTACAGTTACTTGCACGATACCTTAGGTATTATTAAATCGGAACTCGGTGTAGCTTCCGCATTTACATCTATGCGCAAGTTTAGCGAAGCATTAAGCGAAATAGATAATGCTGAAAAAATATTTCAGGCAAAGCAGGCCATAAGCAGGCTAAGAAATATGAATACCAGAATTAATATTTTAAAAGCATTGCAGCAGTTCCATTCTGAAAGCGGGGACTGGAAGAAAGCACTGGATGAAGAAAATACTATTGCCTCAATAATTGATTCATTATCTAAAGAGCAAAAGAACTTTGCTGATGGTTTAATGCGGGCCCTCACTGAAACAGAAATACTTAAAGCGCACAGAGATATTGAAGTCTATAACCTCCATCTGAAAGAAAAGGAGAATGCTTTGGAGGAATCGAGAAAAACATCGTCTCTCCGCCTTATTATTGCAATATTGGTAACAATAGCCGGAGGCTTTGTAATTGCGCTCCTTTTACTCTACTTCCGTAATAGGAACAGGATACAACTGCAGCAAATTAAGATCAGGGAATATAAGGAAGAGCTCGCCGGAAGGGAATTGGAAAAACAAAAACTGGAACAAGAAAAACTGGAACAGGAACTGCACTACAAAAAAGGAGATCTCCATGACCTGGGGGTCTATCTCTCAAAAGTAAAAGATATGCATACAACTGTTTCGGATAAACTGGAGGAAATAAAAAACAGGAAAACGGATGTGCCTAAAGAAGCCATTGTTTCATTACTAAATGAACTCAATTCTCAAATATATTCACAGCAACGGCTCCGGGTAATTCAGGAAAGCATTGAACAGGTGAACCGTGAATTCTATGATAAACTTTTGAGATTATACCCCGAACTTACCAAATCTGAATTGGAACTATGTG
>DATHNK010000461.1:0-5572 GCA_035486075.1 Bacteroidia bacterium | reverse complement strand
GATATAGTAAACCTTTTTAGGCTTTGGCACCACAGGTTCGCCCTTTAGGAAATACTTCACTACAATAGAATAGGAAAGTTGTACCACAGGCTCGGTAATAACCGGGTTAAGTACAATATCATAACCATCATAATCTACCTGGCTGTAATACCTGGAAATAGGTTTGGTATATTCACTTACAAAAGGTTGGTCGGCTGGTCTCTTTTTTAAAGAAGCGAATGATGGCCTTGTAAACGCAGAATAACTATAGTAACGTGTCTGAGGGAAGATAGTAGTGAGATTATCCGCCATTGTTTTTTTCAGGGTGTCCAGTTCAAAACCGATCAGGTCGTATGATTTAACCCTTGACTTTAATTCCAGCAGGCACTTTAAGCGTAAACTATCAATTAGTCTTTGGGCATTGGGCAGGAAATAGTCCACTTTTACCAAGTCATATATCTCAGCAGAAGCGGCAGCTGAAAGGATGCCGTCCAATGCAGAAGACTTTTTAAACCGCACATAAATGT
This sequence comes from Bacteroidia bacterium, assembly GCA_035486075.1. Taxonomy (GTDB): domain Bacteria; phylum Bacteroidota; class Bacteroidia; order JABEUT01; family JABEUT01; genus JABEUT01. Next base: position 5,066 of record DATHNK010000461.1, on the reverse strand, counting down.
TCTTCTCCAGCTCAAATCCGTCAGGCACCTCATTGTATTTCTTGCTGAAGATCTTCTTATCAGACTGGTAGCCATATTTCGGTACAAAGGAGATCATGTCAACCTTTATGTCTGAAGTATCAATACTTAGCTTCTGTAAGTTTTCCTTGAATTCCTCAATGGTGCTGTTCATTGTAGAGTCAGTTGATTTGGCAGTAAGCCCCAACTGAACTATATTGAATACTGCCACATAATTGGTTGCAACCGCATTCATAAGGCCATTTACCTTTAAGGTGAATTCCCCATCTAAGGGATATGCCGCAGTTACCGGAACCCTGCTTGTGTTTTGGTTTTGCTGGTAGTTATACTGGGCGTTAGCCATATCGGCCGATACATTGTACTGGGAGTTGGCCATTGACTTGTTAGCATACTCGTAGTTGCCCATTGCGGCAGGAGCGGCCATTTGTGAATTACCCTCCACCTGCGCCATTGATTCCTTGCAAAAAAATGCCACCGGAACCAGTAATAAGAACATTTGTTTTTTCATAAAACCTGTTTTTAAAAAATGAGTGATTAATTGAATTATGCCAAATATCTATAGAGGGGTAGGGGGAATCCAAATTTTTTCGTTGCACAACGGTGGCAAAATAATTTTCAACTTTGCAGAATGCTTATGCAAAGGAATTTAGCTATTTTCAACCCTATATTTGTAATGCCGGATGCATCCTGAAAGGATATATTTTGAAAAACTGAAAAGCGAGATATCAGGGAAGTACCGGCAAAAAAATCCCGGTATCCCGGAAAACCTTAGCGAGTGGAACGGAAAAACAATAGAAGGTTTCCAGAATGACCTGCAACAGGAAGTTAAGAGCGCAATAAGTGTAAGATGGTTCTATACCCACATAAAAGCAGATAATGAAAACAAGATACCCAGGACCGATGTGCTTGACCTGCTTTGCAGGTATGCAGGGTATTCCGGTTGGGCTGAGTTTGTTGCAAAAAAGAAGGAAGAGGGGATTGGATCGAAGGAATCAAATCCAAAAGCAAATAGAAGAAACTATAATAAAGTACTAATGATACCTATCCTATTAATAATATTCGTTCTGGCAGGATGGGCTATTCTGAAAAGGTCCTCAGATAATCCGTATAAATTCTGCCTGGTAGATTCTGATACCGGAACCCCAATCAGGAACTCCAAAATTGAAATAAAGCTATTAAAGGATAATGAGTCACCCCAATCCTTGTTATGCGATTCAAACGGGTGTTTTTCATTGGAGTCGGCAGCAGAAAAAGTGAAATTTGTGGTGAATGCAGAATACTACTACCCTGATACCCTAATACGAACTTTGCCCGACCAGTCCTTATCAGAGTCCATTATGCTTAAACCGGATGATTATGCCATGATGATAAGCATCTTCTCACGGTCGGATGTGCAAGATTGGGAGAAGCGCAGAAAGGAACTGGAGTCTATTTTTACAGATAATGCCATGATTTTCCAGGTTGACCCGGTTAATAAGAGGGCTATGGAGATATTTAATAAGGAAGAATTCATAGGTAAACTCACAGTACCGCTTTCAAGCCTGAAAAACCTTGAAGTGACCGAAACCTGGTATACCGGCAAGCAGATATCCGCCTTAAGATTTATTCAAAAAGAAGACAATAAATAAGTAAACATGAAAAAACTGATAATAGCCTTTTTAACCGTAATACCATTCCTGGGATTCGGGCAAAGTCCCGCCCCCTCAGCCAGCAAATCTATGGCTAATTACGAAGCGCCTGCCGCCGCTGCGGACATGGAATATACCTTTACTGCAAAATCGGTGGCTAAACCTCAAATGAGCACTTTTCAGGAGCGGGGTATACAGAAATTAAAGGATTTCTATAATTACCTCACTATTATTTCAAACCCAACGTATGACAAACGGTTAAGGGATAATGCGAAAGTTCAGGCAAAACAGCTTTTTTTAGGAGGCGATTGTAAAGTAGGTGGAAAATCTGCATATAATTTTATTGATAGTTGCGCTGATCTTAACAAAGAAGTTGACTGGAAAGCGTTAAATATAAACGTATTACAAGATATGTCTACCAATACAAATGTTGCCGATACCGGAACTTATCATGGAGAACTGACCTATAAAGAGTCAATTAATTCGACTATTTCGGGGGCTAAAACAGCGGAAATTGTACTTTCCAAGAGCGAAAAACAGTTTGGAAATACGAAAAGGGGGGTATGGACAATATTTATATGTTCGATAGAGTAAAAAATCTATTTTCTCACGGAGTAAATAAAATAAATATATTTGCAGCCCCAAAAAGTTCATTTGATATTGAAATCATGCGAAAGTAGCTCAGTTGGTAGAGCGCAACCTTGCCAAGGTTGAGGTCGCGGGTTCGAGACCCGTCTTTCGCTCTTTTTGCCCTGGTGGTGGAATTGGTAGACACGCAGGACTTAAAATCCTGTATTCATTGCGAATGTGCGGGTTCAAGTCCCGCCCGGGGTACGCTTAAAAGCATTAAATAATCAGCCTGTTACGGAGTTTTTAAATGGCCAACAGGCTTAAATAGAAGTTCGCTGAAAACCCTTGAGTGCGGTTTTGAGTGCGAAATTTTCACACTCACCGTCCTTTTTACCAATTTTTCTAAGAATAGGTTCAAGTAAAAGCTAACGGATATTAGGTTGGATTATCAATTTCCCGTTTTTCCTAATAATAGTGATGGGGTCATCATCGCCAATGATAAGGTATAAATCACCGACATACCCTGGCATACTGGATGTATAATTAAATTTTACACCATATACCGTTCCCGCAAATTCTTCGGGAGTTGTTTCATTATCAAGCCCCCAAGAATCTCTTACATAAGGGATACTTATTATTTCCTTCCATTCCTTTCTCGATATTTCAATTGGTTTATTTTGTTCCATAAAGATTCTTAAAAATTCTAATACAAGGAGCATAACAGCATTTTAAGATTATGGCGAGTTGGTTACATGCATAGATTATTACCTAGCTAATAATATGTCAAACATTAAATCGGATAATTTGCTGTCAGTACTTCCGTTTTAACTTTATTCTTCACTTTCGGATTTACTCCAAGACACAGCTTCATTTCAATTTTTTGCTGATACCATTTATTTTGCTTGGTATATTTGGCAAGTACTTCTGAGGGATAGGAACTCAGAAGGAATTTACCTTTAATTTCCGAAAGTTGAACAAGCAGCTTTTCAAAATCAATTTCTTCATATCCTCTGTAGTGACCTTGATGTGCGCCAATGTAAGGCGGGTCGCAGTAAAAGAAACTTTCTTTGCTGTCTCGTGAGCGGATAACATATAATGCATCCTTGCATTCAATTTGGGTATTCTCTAACCGTTTAGCATATTCCTCAACTGACGAGGCTCGTTTACTATTAAGTTTTTTTACGGATTGATTTGTTTTCCTGTCATAATTCCAACTGCTTCCAAGTATTGAACCATAACATTGCGTAGATAAAACCCAAATCGCCCAGGCTCGGGTAACTTCGGTAAACAAATCAGGGTACTGATAAATAATACAAGCTTTGCGATGTAGTTCCCTGCTGCTTAATGTGGTTTTTATTTCGTTTTCAAGTTGTCGGTACTGTGTTTTTACTACCCGGTAAAAGTTTATGGCTTCCCCACTAATATCATTTATCACTTCCACCGGAGAAGGCTCTTTGGCAAAAAATACTGCCCCGCCGCCGAAAAATGGCTCGCTATAAAGATGATGCTCCGGTATCAGTGATACTATTTTCTTAGATAAATTCTGCTTCCCTCCAAAATAGGTAAGAGGAGGTCTCATGGTTAAGATTCTTCAGCCTGACTCTCCCTTTCACTCACCTCGCTATTCTCATTATTGTCAACGACAAAAAAGTCAACGTGTGGCTGATGAAAAAGTCTGATAAATTTTCTGCCTCCATCAGTTTCTTTTAAAATCCCTGCTTTGTACCACTGCGCTTTTTTCTCCCCGTTTATATCATAAATTCTACGAGTATAAATACTTAATACTTGCATGTTGTTTTTACTGGCTGCTGATAATTATAATTGCTGTGTTACGACTCCACAGCGAACTGTGGAGTTGTTCTTTGTGAGCCAGATTGCAAGTTCAGCATTGTTTGTCTCAACATTGCCATTCGGCAACGCGTCCCTTTCGGGCAATGCCAATTTTATTGCATTTTTAGCTAAATATATTTTGTATCAAATCCACAGTTCGCTATGCCCGACTCTACCGTCAGGCATAACTATTAAAAATAGATTTGTAAATGAGACACATTATCAAATAAGGTATATATTAAAAGGGTGGGAAAGTTCGTATAACTGTACTTTTGCGACACTTGGCACTCTTTTTAATCCACATGGGAATCATGTGGCAGATAATGAAATCAACAAAAACAAAGGTATTTTTAAATATTAAAATGTAAAGAACCTATTGCCTACGGGGTATCCTATCATAGCTAAATTATTTTGCAAGTCGATACCCCAAGTGGAGAAACTATGCTGCCTTTAAATAGCCTTGAGCATGGTGAACAAATGATGAATCTTCGTATTGCTCATATACGAAAGTACTTGCAGGATTAAGGTGTCCCAAGCCTTTTTGAATAAATGCAAGTGGAGCATTTTGGTCTCTCCGCTTATGAGCCCATCCATGACGGAAACTATGCGGAGTGATTTTTTCTTTAATCCCGGCCTTGCTGACATAATATTTAACTCTCCTTTCAACCGTTCGCGTTGAAAGCCGCATACTCCAACCTTTACTTTTATCCCATCCTACAAACAAAGAAGAAGCCCCGTTATGTTTTTCTAGTTCTAGTCTCAATGGTAAATATTTCATCAAGAGTTTATGAGTTTCTGCCGACCAGACGATAATTCGCTTTTTGCCGGTCTTTTTGGTAGAGATTACAGCACTCAATTTCTTTTCATCAATTTGTGTCGTATTCAAATCACAAAGTTCTGAAACACGTACTCCTGTGTCCCATAAAAGCCTAATCATGATTAAATCCCTGAGTTCAAGAAACTCATTGTTTGGTATTACGTCAATGATTCTATTATATTCACCTTCAGTAATGGCGCGAT
>DATHNK010000460.1:0-2930 GCA_035486075.1 Bacteroidia bacterium | reverse complement strand
ATGGTCTTAAACAAATTATTGCTTTAAAAAGGGATTGTGAAGAGAAGAGAGTATATACCTTAGGGAAGAAAATTATGTCTGCAAAAAAATTACTTGATTACCTGTTTAAAAATCCTGTTATTAAAGTTGATAGTGCCTCATCAGCAACAGGGCTTTCAATGGTTGCGTCCTATAATCTGGTGGATGATTTTGTAAGACTTGGAATACTCAAGAAATTCAACGTCGATAAAAGAAACCAAGTATTTATATTTAACGAATATTATGAAATATTTAACAAATAGCATTTATATTGCCTATTGCCGTACGGACTCCGTTAATTATAAATGCGTCTTTCATAAATCAGTGGTCAGTGGTTAGTTGTCAGTGGTCAGTTTTTGTGTAATAAATGCAACGCAAAGTTATAAAAAGTCGGAGCCCGACAGGCAAACAGGTTGTTTTTTACTTCCAATCTAACCATATAAGCTTATGATAATCAGAAAATTATTAAACAATATGCAAGCTAGTCAGAACCAATGCAAAAGGGATGCAACTGACAAAAATCATGCCCGAAACTGACAAAATACTCTGCCCCGGAAGCCGCTTATCATGGTTTTAAGCGGAGGGATGAAGTTACTTTGCATCATCAAATTCAAACAAGATGCATATCCACGAACTACTCAACACAATTACCATATGGTTCAGCCATACTTACATGCGTGGCGGCCAATTGGATGTTCCGTATTTGTTCAAAACAATATTCATGGTTCTTATTGCACTACCTCTTCCTATCTTGTTATTAGCATCTCCTTTTATGTATGTAACTTCAAAGATCCGTTCTTTGATCCCAACCAGGGAATAAATATATTGTAGTTCAATAACTTAAAAGTCCGCTTTGTGTAATGCATAGCGGATTTTTTTTGTTTGTAGAAAGGAATTGAGAAGCTACAAATGAAACATAAGCCCGATAGAAAAATCTAAACTGCCGAACGACATTGTTACCGGGGTGTGTTGTGTATAGCTTCCATAGTAATACCTGTTATATGTTTGTGTTGGATAGATCAATTCCGATGCGGTGTAAGTTATATTGGCCACAAAACTTACATTGTCGGTTATTTCTTTTTCATATCCCATATCCAGCGACCAGGCAAAATCGGTGGCGTTTTGCAAATCGAAATTAAAAGCCAAATTGTAAATTGTAACTGTAAACGATGGAAAATTGGCATCTACAGCCCCAATCATTCCTTCCAGCCAGATGGATTGGTTATCCTCTAATTTAAAATTCGCGAATGCACCGCCCATGAATTGCCAGATAGAGAAGCCTCCGTTGATGGTGTAGTAATAATATCCGTTAATAATAGTGTTGAGGGTGCTGGCATCGAAAGTATTGTAATTAAGGCCGAGTTTGCCCACCAGCCCGTAACTGGGACCCAGGAAAATGCCGCCTTTAATACAGCCGTGAAAGCCTATGTTGGCAAAACCTTTGCCATTGGTGGAATCGGGCCCTATGATCATAAAGTTATGGGCGGTATCCTTGCTGCCGTAATCGCGCAAGGGGACTGAAAGGCCCGCATTTATGGAAAGGAAGAACATCCGTTGGTGAAGGCTGTCTTTATAGGCAGAGTGCGGACGTGTATATGGTGCAGGCTTTGGCTGATAATAGTAATCTTGCGCCATACAGGCCGAAGAAAATAAGATCAGTAAAAATAGTATCCGCTTCATCAGGGTGGGTTAGTTCATAAAGTTTGTAAAGTTCGTAAAGTTTGTATAGTTCGTAAAGTTTGGGCCAGGTCTACAGTAGCTTCAATACATTAAAGGCAAAAGTAATTATTTGAGCTAATAGTTTATCTGGCATAGTTCATAGTTTGAAATTTTACCTGTTATGGTCAGATTTCTACCATTCACCCCCCAAACTATACCACATAATAATTGGTGGTAAAATGGATGGATTTATATATTATCTTTGATTATTAAAAGGTTGCTGATTACTAAATGATAAGATAAAACGAAAATAAATGAAGAGAATAATACTGGTTTGGCTGGTGGTTTTAGTAAGTGGAGCGGGGACCTTGTGTGTAGGGCAGTTTAATACCTATTATCATTTTCCAACGCAAAATGCATGGTGGTGCCAGGATAATGAGACTGGGAATAGTAATTGTTCCAGTAATCCGGTGCAAGATTTTTATTATAATTATTTTATAAGGAATAATACAGTAATTAAAGGTTTGAAATACCACACAATTTATACCCAGGGCGGCTTAACATTTACCTTATGTGGTACAACATGGGAGTATTACTGCTATAAAGTTGGAGCTATTCGGGAAGATACCATGAAGCATATTTATTTTAACAGCAGCGCAACAAAAAACAGAGATACCCTGCTTTACGATTTTAATTTGAATGTGGGCGATACACTTCCAGCAACCTATAATAGTAATCCGGGACCCTATAAGGATTATGTGAAATCTATAGATTCTGTTCTGGTCGGAACAAAATACCGGAAAGAGTTTATTGTAACTGATGTTGGCGATTCGTCCTATTGGAAATGTTCCATTATTGAAGGTATTGGTAGTGTACAAGGCCTATTTGAGCCTATTATGTCAATTTATGAACCATCATTTACAGCACTTGAATGTTTCACCCAAAACGATACGGCATTATATCCATATTTAAATAACAGCAATTGCATTCTTTTTCCTGAGGCAGTTCCAACTATAGTCGGGTCGAAAATGGATATTTCCGTTTACCCCAACCCATCTTCGGGCATATTCAGCTTTGAAATGAAAAATGAAAACGTAAAAGTGAAAAATATTGAAGTGTATAATGTTTTGGGAAAAAAAGTCATGGTTGAGATCCGCCGGCTGGCGGATGACAATCTCATTGACCTTTCCTTACAGCCCAATGGTGTTTATCTTTACAGGGTTATTGCGGAAGATGGAAGTTTGGTGGGTGAA
>DATHNK010000459.1:0-2784 GCA_035486075.1 Bacteroidia bacterium | reverse complement strand
AAACAAGTAGTTTTGGAAGAATTTATGCAGGTGTCATGTTCTCCATGTTTATGGGCGACCCCAAATCTGGATGCCATTTTAAGGACATGTATAGGTGAAGGTATTTGCAACCCTATACGATATCACGTTGACTGGCCAGGTGTAGATTATATGAACGATGAAACTGATAATCGTTTTGTGAATCACATGGTTGGTTTTTATAATATAGGCGGAGTTCCGGATGCGATGGTGGACGGAACTGCAAGTTACGATCCCGCATATATGAATGTTTCAGATATTCAAACCGAGGCTACTAAGGGTTCCCCTATAAAAATTGATATTACCTCTGCAATTTATTCATCCACTTCCAATGAATATAGCGCTACCGTTCGAATTACATCTTATACCCCACTTCCGGCAGGCTTGATAGTAAGGGCTGTGCTAACAGTTGATACTATTAAATATGATACTGACCAGAGTTCAGAAGATCCGACATACGCTTTCAAACCACCCATTGGTACTACTGCATCAAATGGCGATCCGGATACATTATACCAATACCTTTTGCATTTCCCAAATGTAGCAGAGGATATTATGCCAAGCGACACGGGTGCCATTTTATCAGCCTTTGTAACAAGCCGGCAAACCCAAATCCTTAACCTGCATTGGATTAAGAACCATCCATGGGGCTTAAATCCGGATAGCTTACATTATGATTCCCTTTTTCCGGGTGAGCATCTTACCGTTTATGTTCAGACACCTACAGCTATACCTGCCCTTGGATTAACAACCAACTACATTTATCAATCTGCGAGTGTTCCGTTCACAAATCAAATAGTTACCGGGATTCATCCTATAACCAATAAGGTTTCGCTTAAACTATTTCCCAACCCAACCCAAGGAAGCACCACCCTGCAATTTAATTTAAATGAGGCGCAAAATGTAACTATAGGAGTTTACACTATGCTTGGTGAAAATTTATATACCCAAAAGGAGGGAAACATGTCAGCCGGCCTGCACCAAATTATTATTCCCTGTATGAATTTGATATCCGGGGTTTACTTTGTGAAGTTTACCAGTGACAATACAACAGTGACCCGTAAACTGGTTATTCAAAAATAAGGACTTCTATAAATTCAAATGACTTTTTGCGGAAGGGATAGGAGCGGAAAGCCCGGAGCTTTGGCTAGGATGAATCCTTCCGACGGAGCTTGATTATCAGCCGACCCGCCCAAATTGTATTCCAGACCGCTTTTTATATTAATATTGTAACCGTAAATTAACATAAGGGTAATGAAAGGGTTGGAGAAGCGATTGGAAAAAATTCTGCTCAGAACGGAAAAACTTATATCTTTGCAAAGCGAGTCAACCCGCAAAATTGAGGTTTTAAAATTTGAAAATCAAGAACTTACAAGTAAAATTAAAGACCTTGGGGAACAAATTTTAAAGCTGAAAGAAACCAACCAAACAATAGCCTCTGAACAACAAAAAATAAATAACCAAAAACAACGGGAAATAACCCATAAAATAAACGACCTCCTGAGTGAAGTAGATAAATGTATATCCCGGATGAAAACTCCAGGACCAAATACGCAGCAAGAACAGAAGTGAAGAACATAAAAGTAAATATATCCGGCAGAGAATACCCTGTGAATGTGACTCCTGAAACGGCAGCCGCCATGAAAAGGGCCGCCGAATTAGTGAATGAACAGGCCAAACAATTTCAGTCTGCTTATGCCATAACCGATCCTCGCGATCTATTGGCAATGTGCGCACTTCAGCTTGCTTATCAAAACCTTGAATATACCGAAGATTTTTCCGCAACTATTGAGAATAAACTGGACGCAATAGAATCGGCATTGGATATTAAAGAAAATACATAACTATACTTTCCACAGGGGTTCATAATAACAATAAATAAACAATGAACCTCAACTTGATCACTATACTTATTATTGCAGCAGCGGCCGTTATAGGCATTGGGCTGGGCATTTTAGTAACCTACGGAGTACTCCGCAAAGGCATTGAAAGCAAAGCCGACAACCTTATAAAAGATGCTGAAAAACAGGCTAATATTCTTAAGGAAAAGAAGATGCTCGAATCGAAAGAGCGTTTTTTGCAATTGAAAGCTGAACACGAAAGTTTTACCGTTGAAAAGACGAAACAACTTACCGCCACTGAAAACCGCCTGAGGCAAAAGGAACAATCGCTCAACCAGAAACTGGAACAAACCCAGCGTAAGGAAAAAGAATTGGATATTGCACGAAACAATTACAACGAACAGTTGAAGAATGTGGAGCGCAAAAACGAAGAACTAAGCAAAATGCATGCGAGGCAGGTTGCCCAGTTGGAAACTATATCGGAACTTTCGGCGGAAGATGCCAAGGCTCAACTTATTGAATCATTGAAAGGAGATGCCAGAACCCAGGGAGCTATTGCTGCAAAGGAAATTTTGGAAGAAGCTAAACTTACTGCCAATAAAGATGCGAAAAAGATCGTACTTCAATCTATCCAAAGGGTGGCTGTAGAAACTGCCGTTGAAAATGCCATTACGGTATTCAATATTGAAAACGACGAAATGAAAGGCCGTATCATCGGCCGTGAAGGAAGAAATATACGTGCCCTGGAAGCCGCTACCGGTGTTGAAGTTATTGTTGACGATACCCCGGAAGCTATTGTAATTTCTTGTTTTGACCCTGTGAGAAGGGAATTAGCCAGAATGGCTTTGCATCAGCTAATTTCCGACGGACGTATTCACCCTGCCCGTATTGAAGAAGTAGTGGAAAAATGCCGTAAACAACTGGA
>DATHNK010000458.1:0-2225 GCA_035486075.1 Bacteroidia bacterium | reverse complement strand
ATATTCTAATTCGCAAACGTATTCTTCTTATTCAGAAGAGTAACCACTTTAGTATAGAGCGTTTTGCTGTTGAATGGTTTCGATATGTAATCATTCATTCCGGCACTGTAGCACTTCTGCTCCTCGCTGGCCATAACGTTTGCTGTCATAGCAATAATGGGTATGTTGCGCTTGGGTGCCGGCATTTTGGTGCGTATCACTTGGGTAGCATCGTAACCATTCATTTCAGGCAACTGTATATCCATCAACACCACATCAAAGTCGTGGTATTCCAACAGTTTTATTGCTTCTAATCCATTGCCGGCTATTTCAAGAGTCCAGCCCCATTTGCCGAGTATTTTCTTAATGAGCAATTGGTTGATGGCATTATCTTCCACTACTAAAACACGGATATCTTTTATGGTAAATGATACTTCTTTTTCCTGGTTTGAAGAACTGTTTACAGGCTCTGAACTTAAAGTTCCCTTACCATAAGCAATAACATAACTAAAGCAGGAGCCTTCTCCTTCCGCGCTGGTAACAGAAATACTGGCTCCCTGCAAGTCGGCAAGCTGCTTAACAATGGCAAGCCCTAAGCCGGTGCCGCCATATTTCCGTGCAGTAGCATTATCAGCCTGTATAAATGCATCAAAGATGGATGTGAGTTTGTTTTGTGATATTCCAATGCCTGTATCTTTTACCGAAAACTCCAATTCCACGTCATTAGCTGAGTCTTTCAATTTCCGCACAGCTATACTCACATAGCCTTTTTCGGTAAACTTCAAACTGTTTGATACCAGGTTTATCAATACCTGGGTCAAACGAGTTGGGTCACCAATTAAATTATTCGGAACATTCTTATCTACTGTGGATGATAACTGCAACCCCTTTTCCATGGCTTTGGGGAGCATCAACTCAATACAATTGGAAATGATGCTTGTGAGTTTAAATTCTTTTTTCTCAATCGGCAATTTACCCGAGTGCATCCTCGAGAAATCAAGAATGTCATTAATAATTACAAGCAGGTTATCGCCCGATGTTTTAATAGCATCCGTACATTGGCGCTGTTCAGAGGACAAAGGTGTTTTGATAAGTACATCGGTAAAACCTAAAATAGCATTCATAGGTGTCCGAATCTCGTGACTCATATTAGCCAGGAATTGTTCACCCACTTTTCTTGCTATTTCAGCGCTTTCCGCCCTTTCCTTTTCTTTGCGGAGTTGTTCATCGGAACGTTTCTTCTCCGTTATATCACGAATAATAGAGATGGTTTGGTTCCTTCCTTCCAGGAAGAAATTCTTAACCCTGTATTCTACAACGATCTTTTCACCGTCGCGTCTCAGCACTTCAATTTCACCCGAACCAAGTCCTTTTTCAGCTATTGTTTTTTCCCGGTTGCCATCGGAATGAATAGGGTTTCCTTCTTCGGTAATAATATTTAAAAATGCGGGCAGTGCCGACAATTCATCCCTGGAATACCCGGATATTTTGCACACGGCATCATTTACATAAATAATTTTTTTGCCTTCCGTAATGCAGACCCCTTCTCCCAATTCGCTTTGCGATTTCAACATCGTTTCGTATAGGCCACGCTGCTTTTGGAGCGTATCTTCCAGCTTCTTTTGTTCATCGTTCCGTTTCCTCAAATCACCCGATGATTCATTCAGTGTGCTTGAAAGGCGCTGGAAATTTTCGGAAATAGTATTCAATGAGGTTGCTAGCAGGCCCGTTTCATCGCGGGTGGTTACGCTGGCCCTGTAACTGAAATCGAGCTTGGCAATTTTTTGGGAAATGCGCACAAGTTCCTTCATGCCTTTGCTAAGGCGGGAACTCGCGGAAATAACAATTATTAAAACTAAAAGCCAAACAGTTAATGCGAGAGAGCCCAATATTATAAAAACGATTTGCTCGATCGTTCGCGAACTGTCCTGAAGCGTGAATGAAAAGTTATCTTCCATTACATTCAGGTTTTCGTTCAGCAGATAGATATTATCCAGGGTTTTATTTACATCCTTGCTCGATACCTTCGTTGATTTAACCTGGTCATGTAGTTTATTACCTAAATCCTGCAGTTGAATGATATAGCCATCTCCCAGTTCCCAAATAGTAAGCATTTTGCTTACACTGGATACCTTACGGAACCTGGTAAGAAGATTTATAACCCCGTCAATTTCTCCGGGATGAACTTGCCCTTCAATAAATCCTTGTTTTACCGTATTCATGTCCGGTTCGGGAGCTACTAACGC
>DATHNK010000457.1:0-6170 GCA_035486075.1 Bacteroidia bacterium | reverse complement strand
CACCAATCCCATTGGAATTCTCACCCTCCACGCCATAGTGCTGGCCGGCAGTTGTTGAACCTAACACACCCGTTCCTATGGTGTTGGTTCCATATACACCTGCTCCCCCGGTGTCCGATGCTTGTCCGTAAACTCCCAGGTCACTACCGTGCCCTGATAAACCTGTGATTCCCGAACCATAAACACCGTAGGTAACACCTATAGCAGAATCTCCTGCTGCACGGGTTGAATTCACATATAACATGGCATTTGCGGGTGCGCCATTAATACCAACCGTAGAACCATTATCCTGTATTATGCCGGTGCCGAGTGTATTTCCATTGGGAGTCCATCTTGCAACATAGTTGTTTGTTCCGGTGCCGCCAATGCCTCCTGCGGGTGTAGTCCATGAAGGAGCGCCTCCTCCATTAGAGGTAAGCACTTGTCCGGATGTGCCTACAGAAGGTGCAAGCATTAATACCCATTCCGTTCCATCCCAATAATAATATCCGGGTACAACATTATTCGGAGCAGAGCCTGCTGTGGCTGTATTATAAATTACCAAACCAACGTCCGGGCTTGTAACAGGAGAGGCTAAGTTAGTGGCTGACAACGCAACTTGTGGAGGCAGGAAACCTTTGTTCGCACCCGCATTGCCTGTATTCAAGTCAAGAATAGTGGCGGGACTGGGTGTTGCACCTGTTTTGTTGATACCAATCATTTGCGCTTCGCACAAAGTAAAGAGCGAAGCGCCAAAAGTGAAGAATACTACGAGGCAGAGTGGAGCATGCTTCATATTAAAATTACTTGTTGTAGTTTTCATGTATTTTTGCTTTATATTTTTTTGGTGCTATTTTGCTTCAAAGAATTTAGCCTTTGAATTCACGCCACAAAAGTATAATGGATAAAGCCCTTGCGCAATCCCTAATAATAGGGGGCACTGTTAATTACGAATTAAGAATTAAGAATTGATTTATCTGACCCTAAACAAAGGGGCCGCTATTTAACAATCTGCTCTTTAATAGCCTTGCTTACAGCCTCGCTTGCACTGTGTACGTGAAGCTTTTGATAAATTTTTTTAATATGGTCATTTACCGTAAAGGTGCTTATGTTAAGTTCGGCCGCTATCATTTTATAGCTTTTACCACCTACAAGGTTTTGCAGAATTTCCAATTCACGCGTTGTAAGGTCATAATCAGTAACCGGCTTTTTATTTTGCCGGAAAAACTGCAACACTTTCCTGGCAATGCTTGGAGTCATTGGGGCATTTCCAAGAGCAGCTTCCCGCACAGCTTCCAGTAATGCTTTTGATGAGGTTTCCTTTAATAAATACCCGGTTGCTCCTTCCAGTATGGATGCAAATACCTTTTCATCATCGTCAAAAACTGTTTGCATTAGTATAGGCACATCCGGAAAAACAGTTCTGATGTCTCTTACGGCTTCTATTCCATTCCGAAGTGGCATGTCAATATCCATTAATATTACATCAGGAGTAGTTTCCTTTACCGCATCCGAAGCATGCAAGCCGTTCTCATATACGCCAACGCAGTCAAATTCCTTATTGCTTTTTAGCAAAAGGCTTAAACTTTGCCTCCGCTGAAGGTTATCGTCAAATATAATTACCCTGATTGCCATATTGCAAAAATAGATTTTAAAACCCTACTGCGTGTTCCCTTATTTAAGGGATATTAATCTTTAGTTCTAAATGCGTTCCAGAACCCGTAGAAGATTCGAATATCCACTTCCCTTTCATAGCCTCGGCTCGCTTTTTCATAGTAGATAAGCCATTCCCCCGTTTTATGGTATCCATATCAAACCCTTTCCCATCGTCCTTTATATCAAGGCATAGTTCATGGCCTTTTAACGTAATGGCTACAGATACATTCTTTGCCTCACTGTATTTGGCGCAGTTATTCATGGCTTCCTTAAAAATCAAATAAAAATCGTGTTTTGTATTTTGAGCAAGTTTTACGGAGTTCAACTCTTTATCGGCACTAAAGTGCAGCGCTATATTTTTTGCTTCCAGAATTTGCGCTGCGAAATACTGCATGCGGGAAAGTATACTTGCAAAATCATCGTTATCGGGGTTAATACTCCATACAATATCACTCATGTTTTGCATGGTTTCATTGGCCGTATTACTTATTTTATTAAGTATTTCTGCTTCTTCCGGAATAGATGCACGTACTTTTTCACCCACCACATCACTATAGATGGAAATACTGCTTAGTGCCGAACCGATATCATCATGCAGGTCGCGGGCAAGCCTTGCACGAATGGCATCGGCTTCCAGTTTGCGCTGCAATTGCAAATAATATACCAGGTATCCCATTCCAAATAAAAGCAGCCCGCATAATAAGAAGAACCACCATGTTTTGTAGTAGGCGGTGCTAAAATGAACAATTACCGGGGAAGTTGACTCTATCCATTCTCCGGAAACATTCTGGACTTTTAACCTGAAAATATAATCACCGCCGGGCAAGTTGGTGTATGATGCGAAATGCCTGTTTCCACAATAGGTCCAGTCTTTATCGAATCCTTCCAGGTAATAAGCGAATTTATCAAATTTTTCATTTAAAAAATCGAATGCCGCAAATGAAAAGGAAATGACATTATCGGTATATTTCAAATTAACTTCCCGTGATAAATCAGTTATGAAATCTTTATTCTGCACTTGTAATGCTGTAACCGCAGGATATAACTTGAAATAACCTGCCAGAATTTCTCCGGGTTTGAAATAATCAATAGTGTTTTTATCAGATAAAAACAGTTTATTATCGCTGGTGTGACATGCCCCCTGGTAAAAGTAATTGGAAGAAAGCCCATTCGATGTGAAATAATTCCGGAAGGTTTTATTTTTTTTATCGAAGCAGGAAAGCCCGCTGGTAGTGGCTAACCAAAGATGCCCTTCATTATCGGGTAATATGCGCGTTATATTATTTCCCGCCAACCCATTTTTTATTGTGTAAGTATGCCATGTTTTATCAGACAAGGTATATTCCATTAATCCGCTTTGAGATGTAGCAATATACATAGCAATGTTTCCGTCACTGTAAATATCATAAATGCTACCTCGTTCCAAAATATCATTTTGTTTGTCTGCCTGCTCATTCCATTCTATGTTTCCATTGTATGGGTTAATGCAGCAAAAGCCGTTACCGTATGTTCCAATCCACATATTTCCCGCTGCATCCTCTTCCAGAGAAGCAATAAGGTAAGGAATATGAATGGTTTTTAAGGAATCATTATTCAGCCAGTTATTTAGTTTATTTGTTGACGGAGAATATTCATAAACACCATTGCGGTAGGTTGCAAACCAGAAATTTCCTTTTTCATCTTTTTTCATGGCTATGAATGATCTGTTCTGAATATGTTCCATTGCAGGAATTATATTCAGCCTGGTATCGAATTTTTTTGTAACCGGATTAAATGCTATTAATCCCGTTTGTACGCCAATCCAAAGAGTGTCTCCGCAGGGGTATATAAACCAGATAGCATTCAAGGCATTTTTACGTGGATCGCTTTCAGGCACTTTAAACGAACTATATGTTTTATCACGGGGGTTGTATCCAAGCAGGCCATTCCCATAGGTTCCTATCCATATCATTCCGTGTTTATCTTCTGCAATGGTGTTTATTCCGGGGGCAAAGAGCGACAAAGCTCCCCATGAATTTGCTTTGATCCAATGAAAGTTAAGCTGGATGAGATTGAAATTATCTATCCCGATTTCGGTACCCAGCCAAACTGTGTGCTGCCTGTCAATATAAATGGAGGTAATATGATCCTGTGCCAGTGAAAGTGGATTGTTTTCATCATGCTTGTACTGAATATATTTACCTGTATGGGTATTAAAGAATAGAATTCCACCGTCATCGGTCCCTCCACCTCCCCACAAGGTTCCAATGAGCAAAATAGAGTCATTGAAGGACTTAATGGTGACGGCAACATAATGTGGTTTGAAGTCTTTTATTGTATCGAGCAAGTATTGTTTCAATTCAAGCGTACGGGAATTCATTTCGTATAAATGCGGATTACCCCAATCGCCAAACCATAGCATTTCATTTTTGTCGAGATATAAACGCGAGAAGAATTTTGTACCATTCTGCCATCCGCCTGCCAATGCAATTTTAAAGGATATTCCATTATCATCACTGTAGAGTAAACCAGTAAAAGTCAAAACAAATAATCTTCTTGATGATGTTTTGACAATATCACAAACATTATAACCCAGGGTATCTGAAGGCGCATATTTTATATTTTTAATTATTCCCGTTGCCGTATTTATTTTGAACAAACCTCCACTTGTTCCAACCCACAATATGTTATTACTGTCAGCACACAGGCAGGTAATAGTATTAATTCCTGATACGGTAGAAACATTATCAAGATGGTAATTGGTAAACTTTTTAGTAAACGGGTTAAAGCAGCTCAAGCCATTATATGTGCCAATCCATAGATTATGTTTATTGTCTTCGCACAAACAATGAACACTATTATTGGCAACTGAAGATGTATCATGCTTATCATGTAAATATTTTACAAACTCATTTCCATCATACCTGAACAGGCCTTCCTCACAACCAAACCACATATATCCCTGGTAGTCCTGGCAGATGCAAAATACTTTGGCGTCCGGCATTCCTTGAGCCTCTGCAAAATGATTAAACCGGATATCGTACTGCGCGTTTACAACTAAAGGGAGAAATAAAAGAATACTTGATAAGAGAATGACTTTATACCTCATAGGGGAAACCTAAGTTCAGCAATATTAAAGAAAATCGGGGAATTTCCAATACAGAAATCCAAATATCATCGGGTGCAATTTTTGCGGGCATCTGCAGATAAATACAGATAGTTGCGGATAAATGCAGCCATCTTACGCGAAATCGGTCTAAAATGAACACTTTTAATGTTGGGGTCATGGGTTCGAGCCTCATTGGGACCACTCCAGTAAGAGCTTGATAGCAAACTGTTTCTGTGCTCTTTTTTAATTTAGTAATCAAACGAACGTCCCTTTATTTAATAGTTCAATAACAGGGGCGGATATATGGCAATTCCGGCAAAAAAGTAACCCTTGAATTATTTGATGGGGGATTGTTTGATATATTCTTCTAGTGGAGTGGTATATTAAAGGATTACCAGATGCGTAATATAGAGGTGGAAATTGATGAGTTGGAAAAACGCATGCACCTTTCCAAAAACACCATAGGTGATATGGAATAGTTATTAACAGTCCAGAGACAAAAAAATTAGTATGAAAAAATTAGTATACACTTGCGCATGACGATATTAAAAATTTTAACACAAAATAAATACCAATGGAAACATTCACTAAAAACTGTGCCGTCTGCGATGAACCTTTCACAGCAAAACGTAAAAATGCCAAAACTTGCTCGCAGAAATGCAGAAACACTTTAAGTATTATACAGAAACTAACAAATACTCCTGCTGTAATTACAGATGAAATTTCACATGTAACAACACCTGCAACTCCGCCTATAATTACAACAGAAAAAGCATCTGTCGGTACAGATGAAATTTCACATGTAACAACACCAGCAACTCCACCTATAATTACAACAGAAAGTGCACCTGTAAGTACAGATGAAATTTCACATGTAACAACACCTGTAACTCCACCTATAATTACAGCAGTAAAAGCACCTGAAAGTACAGATGAAATTTCACAAGTAACAACACCTGCAACTCCACCTATAATTACAGCAGTAAAAGCACCTGAAAGTACAGATGAAAAACAAATAAAAACGGACAAAGCACCTGTAATTCCACCTGTCATTACAGATGAAAAACCACCTGTCATTACGCCTGTAATACCAATAAAAACTGGCAAAGCACCTGTAATTACAGATGAGCCCGAACCCGTTCTCAAAAATACGGAGCATCTAAAAAAACCACATAAAACAACCGCACCGAAAATAGACCTCGTATCTGTTAAGTTGCAAAAGATTATTAAGTTGAAATAGAAAGTGAGTTATGCACAGAAACATTCAAAAAAACGGACTAAAGAATTTGAGCCGTAAAACATTTAAATTAGAAGCGAGCCGATACCGCCAAGACCTGAAAAAATGGGTTATTGTAATTGGTGCGGAAGACAAGTATCCTAATTATAAAGTCAATATAGAGGGGGTAAAGCGAGAGTTTATTATTTGTGGGGAATGAGAAAGGAGGGT
>DATHNK010000456.1:0-4116 GCA_035486075.1 Bacteroidia bacterium | reverse complement strand
CAACAATGCGCCTATTCCAAATGCATCGAGACAACATGGCATTAATCCATACAAGGAGTCTTTGGGCGCTGCCAATACATACAAAATTAACCGGCTTGCAACTCCGAATAATATCACACTATAAATAAATGATTTTATTTTTGATTTTGGAATAAGAAAAAGGAGCAGCGGGAAGAATATGTAAAACTGTTCCTCAACACTTAAACTCCACAGATGAAATAAAAAGCCAACGGAATTGTTGACACTAGCGGATAGTAACGAAATTTTTATGTTGAAAGTATAGGTTAAAAGCCAGGCAATATTTTCCCGGGTCGAGGGGAAATTGATAAGTGCCAGAAAAATAATAGTTAAGTAATATATCGGAAAAATCCGTAAAGTTCTGCGCAGGTAAAAGTGTTTAATAGGTGGCCATATAGCCTTTCCACCATTCTCCTCCTTACTTATTAATAGTATCCTGGTAATTAGGAAACCGCTTAATACAAAAAACAAATTTACCCCCATGGAACCAAGCGGTACCAGGTCGACCGCCTTATAACGCAGCCAATGCGATATTAAAACAATAGCAACTGCTATGCAACGTAATCCGTCTAATTGATTAAAATGCTTGCTCCGCTGATTTAATGATTTAATCATTTACTCATTCTTGTTTGTGTAAATGAAAATTTCTTGAGGGAAGCAAACGCAAAGCTTATTTATTTAAATCGGATTCAGAAGACGTGTCCATATTAAACAATAGACAACTACTTCATGTGCAATATATTTTAAACTTATCTATTCATGTATTTCAGGTTTACCGCATACATCACAATAAACGCAGCCCCTATCAAACCATAAAACATTGCACTTGCTAAGCCTAAGTATCCACCCAAAAACATAATTGGAATAATAATATAGATAAGTATTCCTGCTATATATAAATAGAAACCGGGCATCTTCAGTTTTAGCATCATAAGGGCTCCCGCAAGGGTTAGCAAGTTTGATAGTAAACTTAAAAGCGCCATTTCTTTTATTTTAGCGGGGTCTGAGTACTGAGCCATCGAATGAAAGATGCTTTTAAAGAAATCAGGGGTCGGCCGGTCGGCCATCCTTTCTTCGTTATTTTGGTTGATAGCAGCCATAGTATTGGCAGTACCAAAACTAAACACAGCGCCAAGAACGCCAAATCCGCTGCCTATAAATGTAAGTATGCAAATTACCAGGAGAAAAGTATTTTTTGGGCCTGGCTTTGGGGTTGGTGTGGTTTGAAGTTCAGGCGTAGTTGTTTCCATTTGGTATTATCTTTATTATACAAATGTATAAATATAATTTGAAGCCGGCTTGTTAATGTACATTAACCCATGAAATGGATCATATTCCGGCAGCAGATTAGACCCTAACCTTAGCCCAGAACCAACCAAGATACAGTTGAAACGCGTTGCAAAGTTGCGCTATTTTCCGGAGGATAACCTAAATAAATTAGTGGAAGAGTACACAGAAAAACCATTGTTAGGTATATTTGAGCCTTCAAAAGTTAATGTGCTTAAACTGAATATTGCCCTTGATGAATTAAAATAAATTAACCAAAAACAAAACACAATATGAAAATTACGACAATAGCGTTACTGGGTTTAGCGACATTAACACTTACACAACAAGCGAGTTCGCAAATTTCTACTAAAGATACAGCATCAAAAAAAGCTGTTATTCAGGACCAGAATCCATTTGACAATATGGATCAGTCTTGGGTTAATGGTAACGACCGTCGCGATTCCTCCGTATTTCATATACCTTACTTTTCTCCGGAAATTTTTGTGGATGCCAATGTAACCTATTCAGGCAACAACCCAATCGACCATACGGTTGTTGGTTCTACAGCACTGGCACGCAATAATGAAATGGAAATTTCTCAATTAGGTTTTGGCGGCGACTTTAACTACAATGGTGCCCGTGGAAGATTTATGACGCAATTCGGAACCCGTGATGAAGTTGTTCCAAGGAACGACTATAGCTCCTATCGCGGACAATATGATTTACAGGATGCTTACCGCTATATCAGCGAAGCCTATGGAGGCTATCACTTTAATTGCATGCATGGCATAAATATTGACGGAGGTTTATTTATGTCTTTTATCGGGTTAAATTCATATTATCAGTGTGAGAACTGGGATTACCAGGCATCCTACACTTCCGATAATACGCCTTGGTTTTTTAATGGAATTCGCACCCAGATTTTTCCTTCCAATTATTTAAAGATTGAAATTTGGCTTATTAATGGCTGGCAGAGTTATGCAGCATTTAGCTCAAACCCGGGTTTTGGCGGAAATATTACCTGGATACCCAGTGAAAATGTGAAACTGATAACGAATGATTATTACGGACAAGATGATGCCGGGTTGCTTGGCAGGCATAGGTTCCACTCTGATAATAGCTTTTTGGTAAGATATTTTCACAGGCCAAAATCATCAAAAGGAGTAACTCAAATGGCATTTTCTTTAACAGGTGACCTTGGATTTGAACAAGGTGATGGAGTGAATGGATTTAATGGTTTCAAGACAGGGAGTGATTCTACAGGATATGCCCAATATTTTGCAAGCGCCATGTTTTATAACAGGATATGGTTTGCTCATGGCAAATTGGCTTGGATGTTTGGCGGAGGAGTTATGGTTAACCCCGGCCGTTACCTTGTTCTTGAACCATCCGGACAGGCAAGTGATTTACCTAATCCATATAGCCCTACTCAAACAGCCGGCGCATTTCCATTTACTCAAAACCCAGGTGACCAGTTTGGGGCATGGGATTGCTCTACCAATATTGCCTGGATGCCTAATCAAAGTATAGAGTTCAAGTTAGAGTTGGTACATCGCCAGGCTAATGTTCCTTATTTTGCCGGTCCGGGCGGTGTTACATCCCCAAGCGGTTATACCACTACTCCAATTCCTTCCGGATGGACACCTGACCTCGTTAGAAGTGAAAACCGCGTTATAGTTGCTATACTCTTCCGGATATAAAATAAGTTCATCAAGTAAAAAGTTTATAAAGTGCTATAATCCTTTAATAAAAACTTTATAAACTTTTAACTAAAACTCCCTTAAAGATTTTTTCATGCCGGAAAAAATTCGGCAATTGCGCGAATTGACGCTTAAGGAGGTCACATGTTTTCAACGAAATAGGACAACGGAAAATTCGCTGTACATATCAATTTACCAATGAGCCTCGCAGGAGACTCGAACTCCCGACCTACTGATTACGAATCAGTTGCTCTACCATCTGAGCTAACGAGGCTTACTTATGTTGTCTTAATCAAATAATAATTCTTCTTTCCTTTTTGTGCAAGTATATATTTTTCTTTGATCAGATTATTCTTTCCTATAATTAAATTTATATCATCAATTTTTTCTTTATTTATAAATACACCTCCTCCGCTCAGCATTTTCCGGGCTTCCCCTTTGGATGGAAATATGTTTGTATTCACGCTCAGAAAATCAATAACGGGAATTCCTTTTTCTATTTCTGCAGACGGAACATTCATCTGAGGAACACCTTCAAATACCGCCTGCAGGTCGCGCTCTGAAAGCTTCTGAAGACTTTCACTTGTTCCCCGTCCGAAGAGTAATTCAGAGGCTTCCACTGCAAAGTCATAATCAACGGCAGAATGCACCCTGGTGGTAACATCCTTTGCCAGCGCTTTTTGTAATATTCGTAAATGAGGTGCTGCAATGTGTTCGGTTTCCAAACGCTCTATTTCTTCTTTGTCAAATAGTGTAAAAATCCGGATATATTTCTTAGCATCTTCATCCGATACATTTAGCCAGAACTGGTAGAATTTATACGGTGAGGTTTTATTCGGGTCAAGCCAAACATTACCTTCTTCGGTTTTTCCAAATTTAGCGCCATCTGCTTTGGTAACTAAATGGGTTGTCAGGGCATATGCCTCTCCCCCACCCATTCTGCGGATAATTTCAGTTCCCGTTACAATATTGCCCCATTGATCTGAACCACCCATTTGCAGCTTGCAGTTTTTATGCTGAAAGAGATAATAAAAATCATATCCCTGAACAAGCTGGTAGCTAAATTCAGTAAAAGATATGCCGGTCTCCATACGGTTTTTAACGGAGTCTTTGGTTAACATATAGTTTA
>DATHNK010000455.1:0-8815 GCA_035486075.1 Bacteroidia bacterium | reverse complement strand
GTAACATTTCCGTCGGCTCCACGGGTTTGGCTGCCAACTTTAACTGCGTTGGGCATTTGAGCCAAAGTTTGACATACGTATTCGGCTTGGCTTATAGTGGATTGATCCATTAATATAATTACCTGCCCGGTATATGGGTTTGGATTACCATTATATCCTTCGTGCTCGGTTTGCCAATACCAGGTACCGGGATATGTAACATCGGGGAAAGTAAGTTTCGAAATATTTGTTTGCCCCGGAAACATCATTGAAATAATATCCCATATTGCAGAAGATGACGGGTAATTCCTCACATCAAAAATAATAGCATTAGCACTTTGCAAAGTAGCGTATAATGCCGATTCATCAGAGGTTTGTATCTGCCCAACATTCACATACCCGATATTACAATTGCTCCAATACCGCCAATGTGCCGACGCCAGAGTATCATTCGGGTAGTAATCATAAAATAACTGGCCATAGTTGGAATCGCAATTTAACACCACGCTGTGGGAATTATTTAAACTATCCTTATACCCTACAGTAACAGGCGTACCATAGGGCTCCGTTGCCATATATTCGGAAATAAGATACCGGGTAGCCGATGTATCGCTTCCGGTCATATAAGGTTTCAGGCTGTCTTCCCATTGTTGTGTGGTCAAACCATTTAAGGAAGTAATAATATCTCCGGGTTTAATATTCGGGTAATAGGACTTTGTCACAACATAGTTGGGATACAAATATTCCATAACTAAAGGTATGCTGTAATTGCCACCTGATGGGAAATATGAAATGTAATCTATCGTACCCAGTTGCGTATGCGTATCGTCCATCTCGCTTGAAATTTTCAAAAATGCTATATTAAAGTCATCGTCATTCGGAGCATTATCAATAGCTAATACATTTTGCATCAATGTGCTGTCCCAGGGTATATCGTGTATATAAATATTAAATGAAAAATAATTCACGATATTCCAATGTTTGAAAAGCACCAATAACCGTTGCCATTCATCGGGGTAATTACTTATAAAATTCTGGTTCAGCATTAAACTGTCATAGGGAAATATCAAATCACTAATGTTACTATTGCTGAAACTATTGTTTTGTACCCAGCATTCGGCATGCGGCCTGAAATTATTGTTGATGGTATCCAGAATGGTTTGCACATCGCTTCTTAGCATGGGGTCATTTATCCAGCTAAAATTCAAATTCCGTTTCAATTCCGGAGCCATCGTGTCGCATGGCGGAGATGAAGTAAGCGCCATGGGCCCGGCTGCGTTCAGCATGGTGTCCAGTACATTGTTAAAGTCGTTTTGGGTGACTGCGCTTTTCACCAGGGGCAGGCAATGGAGCAACACACTATCCCAATTCACTCCGCAGGTAGATACATTGGAATGATAATATTTTACAAAACCCCACACTTTGCAGGTATAAAAAAGTTTTTGCTGATAGGTTGGGTTTTGTGCCTTGCTTAGCATAAACAGTGAAGAGCCCAGCGTAAAGATAAAGATGAAATATAGTTTTTTCATATCCTTTTATTTTTTAATCCCAAACAAAAGTAACCCCGAAATCCGGTTTGTCAAGCCCCAATTATTAAATGGCAGGTTTGGGTTATTGAATGGGAGGTTTTAGCCGGTAAATGGTTAATTTCGGACCTGTCTCTCTTCCGTTATTTTAAATTTTATTTTACACCTCTATGTAAAACAAATAAAACACAACTATATGGTTGTCTTGCGTATACATTTTTTGTTTTACACTGTGTATACTTGCACAACTCCAAAATAGCACATAACAAATTGGTTATCTGATATATAAAACAAACCATTTTACACACCTAAAAACCCGTAAAAGTGTAAAATAGTGTAAAACAAAGTCGAAGGCGGACCGGCAAATATGAAACAGAGCAAAAATTGTATCCTTCAAACCTATGGGAAGGAAAGTGCGTATATTGGAACATGAAACATGCCATTCTACCCCTTCTTTCAATTACTTTATTTGTAACAAATGTCTCGGGACAGAAAGATTCTACCGGGATAAAAACCAGCACTGACAAATTTATCCGTATAAACTACGAGAACGACTATTTTACTCAAACGGATATTTATTATACCCAGGGTATAAAATTGGAGAGCGTAAACCCGGCATTCAGGTATTCGCCCGTAATGTGGCTTATCCCCCGCCTGGGTAATTCGACTGTAAAGTATGGTATTTCAGCCGTTCAGGATTGCTTTACACCTACCAACATCGGCATTGATACAATTCAAAGAGGAGACCGCCCTTATGCGGGATATGTTTACCTGGGGCATTATAAAACCTCGACCAATTATTACAAAAAAAAACTCCTCACATCTGAAATTGATATTGGCGAAATAGGCAATTGCTCGGAATGTGAAGCGGAACAAAAGGAAATTCACAAGTATGGCGATAACACACAACCGGAAGGATGGAATTATCAAATAGGAACAGGATTAATGCTGAATTATAAATTACGCTACGAAAAAGCCCTTTATGCCGATACTGCCATTGATATAGATGCCGTAGGACAGGCAAATGCCGGAACAGTTTACGATAATGCGCTTGCAGGTTTAACCCTGCATTTAGGCAAAATGCAATCCTATTTCATAGGTAACCGAACCACTGCCTTTCAGCTTTATGGCATAGTTCAGGTATGGGTGGAAGGTGTTGGTTATAATGCAACCCTGCAAGGCGACTTATTTACCCATAACAGTGTTTATACGTTATTGCCAAAAGAAATAACACCCTATGTTTTTGGAGACTCCTATGGAATTTGCCTTTCCTGGCACAAAACCTCCATACAATATTATGTAACACACATTACCAATGAATTGGAAACGGGGGTATACCATGGTTGGGGACACATTGATATAACCAAGTATTTTTAAAAGCTCTTGCTTAACTACTTCTTTTTACCGGAGTAGCGGGTGTCTTCAGAATAATCGGGTGAAAAACGCACCAGCCATTTATCGCCTACATAATCCATGTAGAATCCAAATCCCTTGCGGTGATGAGCGCTATATTTGAACCATCCCCTGATATAATACTTGGCAAATCCTCCATGCGGGTCTGCTTTGGCAACAGTATCGCATTCCACTTCATCAAATTTCATATTTTTGGTAATAGCCGAATCAAGGTAGGTTTTAAAACCGTAAAAATTATTCTTTATTTCGTTTACAGTAAAGGGGTAAGTATGGTATGGCCATTGTTCCTTGTCAATTATCCATAATTTAATAAAGCTGCTGCTGTCATTCGCCTTAACTGCATTAAAGGCGGTTTCCAGAATTTTCTTTGCATCTTTCTGATTGAGTTTTTGCCCAAAAGTGCAAATTGAAATAGTAAGGCAAAGGAGTGCTACGGTAATGGTTTTTTTCATGTGTTTATTTTTAAAATTGAGTCAATAAAGAAATCCAATATGCTTATTGGGCGAACAAATATAAAAAATCCACGGCAATTACCTAAAATCATGTTTATTGTTGGTACACTGAAATGGATGTTTTGATAAATGAACTCTACTGTTTGTACATTACAGAATGTACCTACGTTACATCTTCCTACTTTAGCTGCTGAATTACAATAATTAACTTTTTCAGGTTGCCTTTTACATTCAATTGTTATATGGCTTCCAGAAAATATATATTTTTGTAATGCTGTAAAACCCTATTTCTCCGTCAAATGAGTAGAATTACAAAACGCAAATTGCGCGTTTTACTTGCGGTAACTTTATTTTACTTCATACTCCCCTGTTTCTATGCTTGCCAAAAGGCAAACCCTACTCCCTATGAAGATTTAAATTCCAATTCTACCTATACTAACTCCAATACCCCTGAAGCTGTTTTTACTAATACAAAATTTTATATTTTTGGAAATGGGAATTATGGAACTTTGAACTCATCCATGGCTGAAGCGCGGCTGCTTATAAAATTATCGCAGTATTCTCCACCCATACGGATCAATTAATATTATTCAAACACCATGAAAAAACTATCGCTGCTTTCAATCTGTTTTGTTGCCTCATTGAGTGCATTTTCGCAATCTCAATACGACACCATCTATTCCAATAATGAAGCGTTCGCATGTTCTGTAAAGGAGGTCACTCCCGATGCTGTAAAATTCGCCTATCCCAACGAGGATATGCTGAACTCCGTGTATAAAAATACGGTACAGAAAATTGTTTTCAAATCAGGCAGGATACAGGTATTTGCTGAAGCCACTTATTTCAAATCTGTTAACAATGTGGATGATTACAACAATGTATCTTTCTCGCATGTGCTTACCGAAGTACAGGGCCTTTATAAAATCGGCGAGGTGGGCTCCAAAGCCCGTGGCACAACGGCTTTATCTAATATGGAAAAAGTGAAAGAACGGGCTGAATTCAAAGTTAAAATTCAGGCTGCCATGATGGGCGCCAACGTTGTTTACTTAACACAGTTTGGTACTTCCCAGGGGCAGGTAGGTAATCAATACACCCCCGGACATGCCACCGCTACTAATATTTCAGGAATTGCATATTGCAATAAACTTCCCAGCTTTGATGCTTTTTCAAACCTGATGAACTCTAAAATGCAATTCAAATTCAGAGATTACAAAGTAGATAAACTCTCCAACAGCGATTATGATTACACTACCTACCCTGATTCAGGACAGGTTATTATTAATAAAATAACGAATGATAACGGATTCATTATGGTGGATGCACAGGTGGATGCTTTTGAAAATAAAACTTTCAAAGTAATTAACTTTAATAACGACGAATTTATTCTTGAATGCACCGACAACGATGATATAGCGGAAAACACCATCTACAATATCAGGGTGAAGATGAGATAATAAAGAAGGATTCTGTCAGATAGCTTCCCTCAAATTCTCGTCTCCGTCAGTTCCAATGTTAAGAAAAACTTAACATTGAATTATGCGGGTACAAAGGGTTATAGTTACCTTTGGCGCATGCACAGGAGTCTGCTTTTTTTCACCGGTTCTATTTTTATTAGTACTTTTTCCTTTGCGCAAGTTGCAATCAATCCCGATTCACTTAAGCTTCCATTTCCTATTGCAAAAGAGAAGCGTTTATCGGATGATGACCTGAAAGAAAAAAAAGAAGGATGGCATGTCACGGGTGAGCCCGACTTAAGTTCGGACCCTGAACATGGGTTTGGCGCCGGCGCTGAATTACAACTCTTTTTTACAGGTAAACGAACTGATCCTTTTTTTGCATATACACCCTACCGTTCCCAAATTGATGTTTCAGCATTCTACACTTCAGGTGGCGAAAAGGAATTTGAGTTTGGTTGGGACATACCTTACATTTTTAACAGCCAATACAGGTTCAGGGGAAATTGCACCGATGAAACCGACCCGGACCATTTATTTTTCGGAGTTACCGAAAATACCCTGAAGCCTTTGAGCTATTACCCCGGTAACGACTCCTCAAAAGCAATCGTTAACAATGCGTCTTTCGACGATTACTCCAATAACCAGGTAGGCTCCATTGCCAATTACAATGCCTATCAGCAGGAAGAAAGATCAATTGGAATGACACTCGAGCGTTCATGGATTGAAGGAAAAGTAAGAACATTAGTTGGCTATGAACTGGATTGGTACAATACAACTACCCCATTAGATAATAATTCGCTGCTCCATGAAGAAGCTATGGAAGGGCTTGTATCCGGTTATGGAATAAACAGGACCGGAGAAGCAAAATTCGGACTTATTTATGATACCCGTGATCTGGAGGACGACCCATCCAATGGTTCATTTTCCGAACTTACTTACCAGTATTCGGCAGCAGGCTTAGGTTCAAATTTCAATTATAGCCGTATCTTTTTTCACTATAACTACTATCAGCGTTTATTCCCTTCAATATTTAAAAAACTGGTTTTTGCCGGCCGCATCGGTTTGGGATACACCGCAGGCAATGCTCCGTTCTATGAATACCTGGATCAATGGAGTTCGGAAGGCGATATAGACGGACTTGGTGGCCCGGCAACCTTGCGCGGCTACGCCCTGGGCCGGTTTGTAGCCCCTGTAATGGCACTGGGGAATTTAGAGCTGCGCTACCGGTTTTGGGAAGTAAACTTTTTGGAGCAGCACCTGGGTTTCTATGCCATTCCTTTTTTTGATGCCGGGGGGGTGTGGAATACACTCAACCGAATTTCCAATTTGCAAAACATGCGGTATTCCGGCGGGCCTGGGGCGCAAATTTCATGGAATGAAGATACCATACTCCGGTTTGATTTCGGAATATGTGCCGAAGGCAACCAATTCTATTTCGGAATAGGCCAAATATTTTAAAAACCCGAACTGCTTTTATTGAATCTTTTCTATCTTGAAGGTTTGCAGCAACTGATTATTGGCATCATATACCTTTAGCAGGTATGAACTGCTGGCAAGGCCGCTCAAATCAAGTCTTCTCTCGCCTGCTGAAAGGGTTTTGCGCATGGTATACTTACCCGATATATCCATAAGCTCCACCTGCAGATCGCCTTCTTTATCGCACTTGATATTTATGGTATTTATAAATGGGTTCGGGTAAATGGAAATATCCGCTTTGGCATATTTCGCATCCACCACAGAATTGATGGTATAGTTATCAGTTGTATCTCCGTTACTCTTGCGTTTCCTCGTAATTGAATCGTGAAAAAAATGTGTATCGCCCCATTTAAGAACAATGGGTTTTTTATTCGTGAAATAATAGGTGCCTGATTTGGTTTGGAATGAAGGGTTATTATTCTGCGCGAAAGCCGCACAACTAAAAACTAATAAAGCGCCTGTTAATAATCCTAACCTTAAACGCATGGGTAATAATTTATATTGCAAATATAGAATTTTTATGAATTCTGATTTTTTTCTTACTTTTGAATGTATATATTAATCACATTTCAGGATCTCTGCCTCTTTTTATCTTTCAAAAAATTGAAAATGAAAAAACACATTTTTTATTTTACATTTATTCTATCCTGTTTTATTTTCCGGGATATCCGGGCACAGGATATAGTGCAGCAGGCCAATACCCTGATGGACCAAAAGAAATACAAGCAAGCCTGCTCGCTGCTGAACGATTTTATTAAACAGAATCCTGATAATGGAATTGCCTATGAAGCCTTATCGGAAGCTGTGTTTGCATACAATGATGATACATTAACGGCCATGGCCGATGTAAATAAAGCCCTTGATCTAAACCCGGGGTATTCATTATCATACAGGCAAAGAGGAATATTAAAAACAATGATCAAGGATTATAAAGGTGCCATGGATGACATTAATAAAGCCATTGAAATGTCACCCGATTCCGCAGTGTATTATATTTCACGCGGACACGTAAAAGAGAAACAGGAAGACACTACAGGAGCGATGGAAGATTATACTATTTGTGTAGAGAAAGCTCCCGCCAGGTATAACGGATATTATAACCGGGGAAAGTTGGAAACCTTTGAAGGTAAATTTAAAGAAGCATTGATCGAGTATGACAAAGTTATAGAATTGAAACCGGATATGGCCAATGGTTACTATGGACGTGCAAGCGCCCTGGAAGGAGCAGGACAGTATAAAGAAGCTATTCCTGATTTGGATAAAGCCATTCAATTGGATTCCACTATGGCCAATGCGTATATGTCGCGCGCCAATGCCGAAAAAAGATTTGACGATACAGCCGCTGCCCATGCAGATTACGACAAGGGGCTGGAACTAAACCCGAATTCATTTTTAGGATATAACAGCAGGGGATACTTTCTGGCAAAGAATAATCATCTTGCCGATGGTATCGCTGACTTAGATAAATCAATACAAATAAATCCATATTGGTATGATTCGTATCGCAAACGCGGAGAAATTAAAGAAATAGCCGGAGATACTGCCGGAGCCATGAAGGACTTTACTAAAATGATAGATATGAAACCTCAGTATTCTGCAGGGTATGACTGGAAAGGGGATTTGGATGAACGTGAAAATAATTATGAGGGTGCTTTTGAAGTTTATAATAGTTGGGTAACCCATCTGCCTAAAATTGCATCTGCTTATTATCGCAGGGGAGTGGTTAGATTCAGGCTTCGTAATTATGACAGTGCGCTGGCCGATTTTAACCATACTATAGCAATCGACCCAACTTATGCCAATGCTTATCATGAAAAATCGGACGTTGAGGGGGAATATAAACAGTACGATCTTGCTTTGCAGGATATAAATAAAGCCATAGAATTGAAACCGGGAAATGCAGGAGCATATAACGACCGTGGGACTATTGAAAAAAGTACTGGTGACAATAGATCCGCGCTGGAAGATTTTGAAAAAGCCTTAAAAATGGATTCAACCATTTGGCCGGCCTATGGCAACCGATCAAGCGCTTATTATAATTTAGGGAATTATACAAAATCGCTGGAGTGCTATAATAAAGCAGTTGAAAAAGTACCCGATTTTTCTGTTAATTATTCCGGAAGAGGGAAGACCAAATTACAATTGAGCGATTATGACGGAGCCATGCAGGATTTTAACAAAGCCCTGGAATTAGATCCGCTCAATCCCTGGAACTATAACGACAGGGGTTATGGGAAATACTTCACCCATGACTACGATGGCGCTATGAAAGATTTTGATGAAGCCCTGAAAATAAATAACCAACTGGGTGATGCTTATCTTAACAAAGGCAAGGTGTTTGTGAAATGGGAGGAGTACGATTCTGCAATGGCAGAGTTTAATACCGCTATCCGGTTAAACCCTACTTATGCCGGTGGATATTTCAACCGCGGTAAAACAAAAGAACAATTGGGAGATCTGGCAGGGGCCCTGGCCGATTTTAACAAAGCCATTGAACTAGACCCCAACTTTG
>DATHNK010000454.1:0-5680 GCA_035486075.1 Bacteroidia bacterium | reverse complement strand
GGCCTTGGCCTGCTTTTAAAAACAAGGCAGATAAAAAAGATGATGTCATCTTATGTTGGCGAGAATGCTGAATTTGAAAGGCAATTTTTGCAAGGGGAGTTACAGGTTGATCTGGTTCCCCAAGGGACGTTGGCAACCCGTATAGCCATGGCGGGGCTTGGTATCCCTGCTTTTTTTACACCTGCCGGATATGGCACTGAAATTGCCGACGGAAAAGAAGTACGTGAATTTAACGGTAAAATGTACCTGATGGAAATGGCTCTTCATGCTGATTTCGCGATGGTGAAAGCATGGAAAGGCGATACGCTGGGCAATCTTGTTTTCCGGAAAACTACCCGCAACTATAGTGTGCCTATGGCTAAAGCGGGTGATATTACTATTGCCGAAGTAGAACATTTGGTTCAACCCGGCGAAATTGACCCCGACCAGGTTCACGTTCCGGGAATATACGTTCACCGGATTTTTGAAGGGAGTAATTATGAGAAACGAATCGAACGCAGAACCGTATCAAATTAAAGAACTATGTTAGACAAGAACGGAATAGCTAAACGCATAGCACAGGAATTGAAAGATGGAATGTATGTAAACTTAGGCATCGGTATACCTACCCTGGTGGCTAATTATATTCCCAAAGGAATGACCATTATTCTTCAATCGGAAAATGGAATTTTAGGGACCGGACCATACCCGAAAGACAGTGATGTGGACCCTGACCTTATCAATGCCGGAAAAGAAACGGTAACAGTTCTGCCCGGAGCTTCCTATTTCGATTCATTTGAAAGTTTTGGTATGATCCGTGCGGGAAAAGTTGACCTGACCGTACTTGGTGCCATGGAAGTTAGCCAGACCGGCGATATAGCCAACTGGAAGATTCCGGGTAAAATGGTGAAGGGCATGGGCGGTGCTATGGACCTGGTGGCAGCAGCTAAAAATATTATTGTTGCCATGCAACACACCAACCCTAAAGGCGAATCTAAATTACTCCCGGCTTGTACGCTCCCATTAACTGGTGTTAAATGTGTAAAACGTATCGTTACCGAAATAGCTGTGTTGGATGTAACTCCGCAAGGATTTAAATTACTTGAAAGGGCTCCGGGTGTTACGGTGGAAGAAATAAAAGCTAAAACTGCAGGGACGCTGATAATAGAAGGTGATATTCCGGAAATGAAACTGGACTAGTCGGAGCCCGACTGGCAAATATTTAAGGCCTGTTAATTGACTGCCGGTCGGGCCCCGGCCCTATTTAAAAATTGTCTCGTTGTTGCCGTTATTTTCCTTGTAGTATTTTTCGCAATCACATTCTATTGTGAGCGGCTTATCGGGCTTTTCAAAATCACCCTGAGAAATATTAAGAGATTTGTCGGCATAAGCTTTCTGCATGTAAACAGCCCATACAGGTAATGCCTCACTCGCCCCCTGTCCCCATTCCATATTCTCAAAATGGACAGCCCTGTCTTCAAAACCTGCCCAGCAGCCGGAAACCAAATCCGGTGTAATGCCAATAAACCACCCATCTGAGCAATTCTGGGTAGTACCTGTTTTTCCTGCAATCTGATTTAACAATCTATACTTTGGACCTCTTAACCTTACTCCTGTACCTGATTCCACCACTCCTTCCATCATTTTTAACATTACATATGCATCCTGTTGGCTTAAAGCTTCACTTGTTTGTGGCTTAACCTGGTCGAGCACTCTGCCGTTCTTGTCTTCAATCCGTACGACAAAAGTAGGTTGAACCCATATTCCTTTATTGGCATAAGTACAATAAGCTCCAACCATATCTAAATTAGCAATTTCGCAAGTACCAAGGCACAATGCCGGAACCGGATCTATTTTATCTTCTATGCCCATGTGGCGAACAACGTTAATTACAGCCTGCGGCGAGAATTGATGTGTAAGGGCAGCAGCAATCCTGTCAACCGATTTTGCAAGGGCTTCACTCAATGACATCATTCTGCCTTCATCATTTGTATCGGCATTTTTAGGGGTCCATGATGGCTGCCCCGGAATAGCTATAGTAATTGGCACATTCGGCATTTTATAGCAGGGGGAATATCCATTCTGCACCGCCAGTGTATATATAAATGGCTTAAAAGTAGAGCCCACCTGGCGTTTCCCAACCTTTACGTGGTCATATTTGAAAAAGCGGTGGTCAATACCTCCCACCCAAGCCTTTATAAAGCCCGTATGAGGGTCTATTGAACTGAAGCCGCATTGCAGATAGCTTTTGGCCCACCGGATAGAATCCAAGGGCGACATAATCGTATCGAGCGAGTGCTTGGGATTCTTCCATGTAAACACAGTCATGGGTATAGGAGTATTGAATATCTTGTCTATTTCATCGTCCGATGCACCTTCTTCCTTAAGGTTGATGTATCTGTCAGAACGATGGACGGATTCATTTATCAAATCATTACTTTCGGCTTTAGATATTCGAAAATCAAATGGAGGGTTCCTTCTTATTTTTAATTCCTTAAAAAATAATGGTTGCAGGAATTTACAATTGGCATCCACGGCATCTTCGGCGTATTTTTGCAGGCGGGAATCAATGGTAGTATAAATTTTCAACCCGTCCTTGTAAATATCATATTTGGTGCCATCAGGCTTAGGGTGCTCTTCACACCATTTCCGTAAATAATTATCGCGCAAGTATTCCCGGAAGTAAGACGCAAGCCCCTCATCCGGATTTTCCGGTTTGAATTTTAACTTAACCGGAATATTTTTCAGTGAATCATACACATGTGGCGTAATGTAGTTATAGGTTTTCATCTGGAACAGCACTACATTCCTGCGGTCAAAAGAGTTTTGTTTTTTACGCACAGGGTTAAACAATGAAGGGTTCTTCTCCATTCCTACCAGCACAGCAGCCTGTTCCATTTTTAAAGAATCGGGCGAAGTGCTGAAATAAATCCGGGCAGCCGACTGTATGCCTACCGCATTATTAATAAAATCGAACTTGTTGAGGTACATGGTAATAATTTCTTGCTTGGTGTATTGCCTTTCCAACCGTGCTGCAATTATCCACTCCCGTATCTTCTGTATTACCATCTGGAACTTGGACATTTTCTTTTCCCGTGGAAATAGCATTTTGGCAAGCTGCTGGGTTATAGTGCTGCCGCCGCCCGAGGAACTTTTATGCCCTAAAACTGTTTTAAAAAATACCCGGAAAAGGCTTCGCAGATCAACCCCGGAGTGGTCGAAGAATCGGGCGTCTTCGGTTGCAACAAGTCCATTAATTACATAGGGACTGATATCCTTATATTGAACATTGGAACGGTTTTGTACATAATATTTCCCCATTAACTGCCCGTCTGAAGTATATACTTCGGATGCTAAATAAGTCTGCGGATTTTCAAGTTCATCGAAAGAAGGAAGTTTGCCAAACAAACCGGAAGCAGTACCAATAGTCAGGAAAAGCAACAACAACAAGGGAAGAATGACCAGCGCCCAGAAGACACGTATGTATATTTTAAATCGCTTCTTGTCAGGAGCGTTCTCAGTCTTATCCAGGTTACTTTAAATTTAAAGTTCAAAATTACATAAAATTTGCGTTAAGAAAACCAAAACGGTGATAAGTCATGAGAGATATGAGATAATCTGACATTAGTTACTCCCCTCACTTTTCTCATTTATATCCGTATAACGATAAACTTCACCTGTTTTTCATAATAGTATTCTATTTTGTACCAGTTGAACTTGCTAGCTATATTCCGGTTTGTATCGTATGTCTATTTTCTTTACGTTGCGGGTTTATCCAACTGGTATCGTCTAATCAAGGTCTCTATAGCAATCAGGAAATCGCAATGTTCAATTTTTCGTAATTTACTATAAGTTTGCAGTCAAATTCTAATTATCTGAACATAGATATCCTGAGGTCAGGGAGGATTACCTCACTACTGTTTTTAATGGCTGTTTCAACATGTGCTGTTGCGCAAATAGAGAAAGCACCTATTCCCAATAAGGACAGTTGTTTATTACCCAAAAAAGCCGACAGCATAGAGGAGCAGAAAGATATCGGGGATGTTTTACGGAATTTATTTAAAATAAAAGCCCCCCCGGGGCCGGATTGTACACTTGAAAAACCCGGTAAACTACTCTTTTCACTGGCCCCGGCAGCAGGGTATACATTGGAAGGAGGCCCTATTGCTTCCGTAACCATTAATGCGTCATTATACACCAGCGATCCCGCGAATACAAATCTTTCTGTCTTCACATTTGGCGGACAGTACTCACTTCATAATCAACTTATGCTGCCTGTTATCAGTGATATCTGGACGAAAAATAATAAGTATGACTTGTTAGGAGATTGGCGCTACTACAGTTACCCTTCAAAAACCTATGGATTGGGTTCTAATACTTCCTTGTTATTAGTTGACCCGACATACTATTCCTATATAAAGGTGTATCAGGAAGTACTAAGGCATTTTGGTTCGAATTATTATGGTGGTATAGGATATAACTTTGATGATCACTTTAATATCAGGGATTATGGGGATGAAACAGACTTTCAGCAATACAATGAAGGAGCGACTAAAACAGTGTCATCAGGACCGATAGTACATCTGATGTATGACAGCAGGACTAATATTAATAATCCGAAAGATGCTTTTTATGCCAGTGTAATATATCGCGAGAATCTGACATTTCTTGGGAGCGATCAGAATTGGCAATACCTACAAGTGGAGGTAAGAAAGTATTTCAGGCTTTCATCGCATGATGTACTGGCATTCTGGAGCTGGAATGAATTTACGTCCGGACATGCCCCTTATTTTGACCTGCCAAGTAACCAATGGGATACTTACTCCAACACCGGAAGAGGATATATACAGGGGTTTTATAAAGGAACAAATATGGTATACCTGGAAGCAGAATATCGCTTCGGCATAAGCCGTAATGGCCTATTTGGCGGGGTAATTTTTTCTAATGCCGGAAGTGCCACTCAATGGCCGGGTAATAAATTTGAATATGTTGATCCGGGAGAAGGAGCCGGAATACGCATTAAGTTTAATAAATATTCCGATGTTAATCTTTGCATTGATTATGCTATAGGGCTCGATGGGTCGCACGGACTCTTCTTTAACCTGGGGGAGGTATTTTAAATATATCTGTGAACCATAATACTTTGAATTTAAACCCTATCTTCTTTAGATTGTCTATCAACCTATAACTGACAAGCAAGTTTGTATACCTAATCTCGTCCAATCAAAGAAAATACGAAGTGTAATGCAAAAATACAACCCCTATAAATTCTAATTTGATTTTTTTGGACAGGAATAGAAAGCGGTTTGAAAAAGGTGGGTTGAAAAATATTTCCCTGGTAATGGTGTGTAATATAATTACCATTTGCAGTGCTGTAGCCCAGTCATCCAATTCCTACGTAAAGGACACGGTCTTTTTTAAAAAAGCTTCCGATAGTAATCGTTACAGGCAGAAGGACGTGATGGATGTAATTACTAAAGTGACCAAGATACGGGACAAAGAGAAATCTGACAGTGAGTACTTAAAACCGGGCAAAATACTTGTTTCCGTTTTTCCGGCGGTAGGCTATTCATTATCTAACGGTGTAACTTTTATATTGGCTTCCAATTTTTCATTTTACACAGATAATCCGGCCAGTACTAACCTTTCGGTAATTACCATAAACCCATTATACTCGCTTAAACAACAAGTAATTGTTCCT
>DATHNK010000453.1:0-5205 GCA_035486075.1 Bacteroidia bacterium | reverse complement strand
GTATCCCCCCAGGCCCATGGCTATAGCTCCGGCGCATATTTCGGCTATACCCGCAGTTATAATAAGATGGTTGCCAATACCTGCACCACTAATACCTGCCGTTAACGCAAATGGTACTGTAATTCCATCTGACAGGCCAATGATAATATCCTTGAGTACGGTAGGTTGCTTTAAATGTATTTCCTGGTGCATAGCTTAGTGTAGTATTCCGAGGTTGGTAGTAAATAGCTTGATGGCAATGGCAAGCAAAGTAATACCAAAAACCTTGCGAAGTATTACAATTCCACCGGGGCCCAGCAACTTTGCCAGGTGCTTTATATTTTTAATTACCAAATAAACTATTATCAAATTTATTATAATAGCAGTTATAATATTTTCCATTTTAAACTCTGCCCGTATACTGAGAAGCGTGGTGAGCGTGCCGGTTCCGGCAATTAACGGAAAGGCCACAGGCACTATGGAAGCCGCCGCCGCAGAGGTATCGTCCTTGCTTAGTTTAATACCCAATACCATTTCAAGCCCGAGGAAGAAAATTACGATGGCACCTGCAATGGCAAAGGAGCGTATATCGAGCCCTATAAGCGATAAAATACTTTGTCCGAGGAAAAGAAAAACGATCATGATGGTGCCGGAAACCAGGGTCACTTTCATTTCATGAATATCGCCTATGCGGTTTTCCAGGTCAATAAGTACGGGTATAGTGCCAAGCACGTCAATTACGGCAAACAATATCATGGCGGCGCTGCCTATTTCACGCAGATCGAAATTCATCTTTCCAATTATAAGACCGTAAAGTTATGGCTTTTCTTTTATGAAGTTTACAAAGTTATAAACTCACTTCCTGCGGTCGGTTGCAGTGGATGGGAAGTTAATAAAGTTGAACATTTCTTTAAAACGGCTTGTAAGGCGCGGGCCGTAACGTTCTTTTAATTCAGTAGCCGTAAGGTTGGTAGTTACATGTGTACGGTAGTATTCACCTTTTTCGTAGCGTTTTAAAAGTATTTCAAGCATCACATTCATATCGCTGCCGTAATATTTTTTATCGGGTTCCGTGCCCAAATCATCAAAACAACGGTTGTATTTTCTAGGATTGAACCGTTCCTCAACCAGGTACCGCTGAAGTGATATTTCGCCTTCCCTGGCGTAGTTGCTTACAATTTCCCTGCAATTCTTTATCCAATAGTTGCATTTGTAATTTTCCTTCAAAAGGGTCATCAGCATGGTTTTGCCACAACCAATGTTGCCGCTTATAAATAATCCCTTTTCCAGGGAAAACCCCGGACCGAGTGTCTCAAAGAATACATCGTTGGCGAAATAGGCACTCAGCATTTTTATTACTTCATCGTTGTTTTCATCCACATCTGCATTGTTGCAAATATATTCATACACGTCTGCTGTTGTTCTCATAGCTGGTCTGCTGTTATTGGTTTATAAGGCCTGTTAATATTAGCGGCTCCGGGGTCGGTACCCCGTGCTGTTAATTTTCTTCTCTGGGCCC
Organism: Bacteroidia bacterium; assembly: GCA_035486075.1. Taxonomy (GTDB): domain Bacteria; phylum Bacteroidota; class Bacteroidia; order JABEUT01; family JABEUT01; genus JABEUT01. Next base: position 3,707 of record DATHNK010000453.1, on the reverse strand, counting down.
AATTGTTCAGGGTAAGATAAACCGACGTGTATTTGCCGGCTATGCCTTTGGTGTTTTCCATAGCCAGCAAAATATCCTGTACAAGTTCCTGCCCATACTGGGTAATCAACTTCTCACAATCGGCAAGGGTTAGCTGGGTTTTAATCCGGGAGACTTCCCTTAATGTTTTTACAAATACCTGAAGCGGGTGGAGTGGTTCTTTATCCTTTCCAATTTCATTTTCATTCTCTTTATCATTACCCTTTTCATTCTCCTTATCATTATCATTATGGGCATTGTCCGCATCCTTTCGCTTACGGGCGGATGCGCCCGCATTCTTTATATTCCACCGCTTTTTAGCATTGGTTTTATTGGCGTTGCAAGTGTCTTTGTATTTCATCTCATCGAGCCGGAACTGGTTTTTAAAGAATAAAAAGGCCATGTAAACAGGTGAAGAAACGGGCGGTTCGGTGGCCGAAAGCTGGTAATTGTAAATGGCCTCGAACAGCGCTCCTTTATCTTCCAGCGAAAGAGATTTTACAGGCTCATAAAACGTTTTGTAAAGCAGAAATGATTCTTTTCCCATGATAGTTGTTTTTTTCGTCAGCACAAAAATAAATCACAGGAAAGTGCTTTCAGAATAAGTCAATGACTTATAGGAACATTACATTTAAATGCTTTCTTTGCAGCCCTGATAATGGCAACTCAAAAGACTTTATATTTGTAACAGATACATCATTATGCGAATTTTCATTATTTTAATAATCTCTTTTTGTTTTGCCATAACTGCAACTGCCCAGCAAACACCCGTGGACAGCGGCTTTACCAATAAAGCGGAAGCGGAAAATAAAACTGTTAAAGGATTGAAAGAAGGCAAATGGGTGGAATATTTTGATTCGAACAGGATGGGTACCAAAGACACCGCAGCGCCTTATTACCGCCTTGCCTGGTACAGTTCCGGCAAGCCCAACGGAACATCAAGGATATATTATAAAAGCGGCAAACTGCAAGAGGCTATTCCGTATGATAATTACGTAAAAAATGGCACGCAATTGGAGTACAAAGAGAACGGAATGCTGCAACGGGAGTGCTCTTTCAGGAATGATTCATTATACGGAATAGAAAAACTTTATTCCGACCATGGAAAATTAATAAGTGAAACTCCTTACCTCGACAACATTGTGAATGGCGTGGTAAAACAATATAACGACAGTGGCAAACTCCTCTATGAAATACCTTATGTAAACGGCAAAATAACAGGCGTTAAAAAACAATATTACGAAAGCGGCGCAATACTGGTAGAGACCCAATTATTGGATGGTAAAATGAATGGAGCGCAGAAAGTTTATTACGAAAGTGGTGTTTTAAACAGTGAAACTCCTTTTATAAACGATACTATAAACGGAGTGGCAAAACAGTATTATGAGAACAGCAATATATACAGCGAAACCCCTTATGTGGATGGCAAAATAAATGGAATTGTAAAAGGCTACGATCAGAACGGAACCTTATTATCGGAAACCCCTAATCAGGATGGAGTGATAGATGGAGTGCAGAAATACTATTACGGAGATGGCACCGTAAAAACCGAGAAGCCATACACAGATAATAAACTTAACGGCCTTGTAAAAGACTATTACGAAAACGGCTATACCAAGATTGAAACGCCTTATAGTGATGGAGAGATAAACGGCACCCAAAAACAATACAGGGAAAATGGTGCTTTAGGCAGCGAAACCGAGTATAGCTATGGCGTTGCAGGCCAAACTAAGTATTACGATAAAAACGGGATAGAGGTGAAATAAGCCGTTATTTTTGTAATTGCCAGTCCGGCCCGGACCCGTTTTATGCCGTTATTTTTTGATTGTCTCGTCATTGCGAGGCTTTGCGAAGCAATCTCATAAAATTCGGCAATAAAATAAATTTGGGTAAGATTGCTTCGTTCCTCGCAATGACGCTAAAACACCAAATAATTGCCAGTCCGGCATCGGACCCGTTTTATGCTGTTATTTTGTACACTGTGAGATTGTCATTCTGAACGCAGTGAAGAATCTCTTATACAATAGAGATGCTTCGTTCCTCAGCAAAGGCATGAATTACGGCGCAGCTACCGCATCATATTTTATTTCCACATCATCCCTATAGGTAATGGTGAGGAAGAGATCGCCATTGGGAGAATAGTATTTCCATTTATCCTCCATAAGGCCTAAGTTATAAGTGCCTTCCAGTTGTTTTTTACCATCTTCATAGTACCAGATATGTATGCCATCGGGCCTGCCCTGGCTAAACTTGCCGGTAAAACGTATTTTCCCGTTATCGTTGTAATATTCTGTCCAGATACTGTCTTCCAGATCGCCGGAATATTTCCCGATACTTTTATAATTTCCCAACTGATAAACCCACTTACCTTCTTTTAAACCATCTTCATACTGTCCTTGTGTAATTACCTTGCCTGAATCATTTAACTCTGTAAAATCACCGTCTTCCTGACCTTTTGAATAATTGCTTTCACGGCGCAGGTTACCATCTTCATAATACCATAACCATTTACCGGTTTGTTTTCCTTTTTTATCATATTTACCTATTTCAAACTTTTTCCCATCCCTGAAATAATATTTCCATTCGCCTACTTTTACACCGGCTTCGTATTTACCTTCCGCTTTAGCTTGTCCGTTATCATAAAACTCTTTCCAATCGCCTACTTGTTCATCTGCATCATCAATAGGGCCCGATGCTACTACCTTACCACTATCGTATATATCCGCTTTCTGAGGCTTACCATTTTCATCATAAATACGATGCATTCCGAATGGCATATTATCTTTATAAGGCCCTGAAGATTGCACCTGTCCATTGGAATAATAGGTTGATTTAATATCGAGTTTAGCCAATTCAGGAGCATCCATTTGCAATACATCATTAATGTATTTTTCAACGGTAATTAGTTCTCCTTTTTCATTATAGGTTTTAAAATAACCATCTCTTTTTCCATCAATATAAGTGCCTTCCCATTTAACATGCATAGTTCCTTTATCAGCCTCCAACTTATAAATACTATCCGGATAAAAAGTTTGCCATAAACCTTCTTTATTTCCCTCAGTATTTACCTGGTTTATTTTAGTTACTTTCTTTACAAATCCGCCTTTGTATGTAATAATTGCCGTAATTAATGAATCTTTATTAAATTGCAATGACCGGCCTTCAGCAAGCCCGTCCCTGTAATGAATTACCTGGTGTAGTTTGCCTTTATCATAATAATATCCATCTCCCGATAAAGTATCATTTCTATAATATTCTTTCGAAGCCAGCATACCTTTGGAACTATCTTTTAATTGGGGCTTATAGGTATACTTAAAACCCATTTTTTTTCCTCCGTTATAAGTGTACACCAAATATAATAATCCCTTTTCGTTATAAAATTTCCAAAGGCTGTCCAGCTTAAAATCTTTCCGATTTCCTTCCGATTTAAGTTTACCGTTTTCGTAATAATTTTTCCAATACCCATCCGGTTTACCATCTTTCATAGTACCTTCACTCGATATTTTTCCGTTAGGGTATAAAAGTTTAGTATAACCGTCTTTGGTTTCCTGTGCAATGGCAACAAACGGTAGGTTTAGAACTAACAAAATGAGAATTGCAATCACTCTGCCCATCATTGCGAACGCAGTGAACCAATCTCTTTTATTGCAGGGATTGCCCGCCCGGATGAATCGTTCGGACGGGCTTCG
>DATHNK010000452.1:0-5725 GCA_035486075.1 Bacteroidia bacterium | reverse complement strand
TAGCCTGATCATACTGGCCCTGGCGGTAGTAGGCATCACCCATATTAAACTTTGCTTTCAGTTCATCTGACTTGTCGCTTAAAGCTTTCTGGTACTCTTCCGATGCCTTTTTATAATCATTATTTGCATAAGCTTTGTTCCCGTTTCGTATATGTATATTCCCTTGCTGGGCAAAGCCTTCAAAGTTCCACACTGGGGAAATAAACAGTAACAGGAAATATGTAAAAAATCTATTTTTCATTGCTCTTTCCAAATAGGTTTAGCTGCTGGTACCATTTTGTTTTATTCTCGGTTACAAAAATGTCAATAATAAGGAGTAGAAGTGCAATAAAAATAAATATCATAAAATGTTCATTGTGGTCACGATACCTTTTTATTGTAACATTTGCTTTTTTCATTTTACCAATTTGCTCAACTACTTTGTCCAGCCCTAAATCGGAAGAAGTAGCTTGTACGCAGATTCCATTTGTGCTCAGCGCTATGGATTCAAGAAGGCCAATGTTCAATTTTGTAATGACTGTGTTCCCGTCTTTATCTTTTTTATAGCCGCTCAGTTTACCATTTGTTTCAATAGGAATAGGAACCCCATCTGGCGAACCGATGCCAATAGTATGAATCACTATGCCCTTGGCAGCAGCTTCCCTGGCTGCGGCAAGGGCATCATCTTCAAAATTCTCGCCATCGGAGATCAGGATGATAGATTTGCTTCTTTTAGAGAAAGTGCTGTCGGTTTCTCCGGATAAAAGATTAGCAGACCGATCAAGAGCCTCACCTATGGCTGTACCCTGGACAGGAATCAAATCGGTTTTTATTTCACTCAGGAAAAGTTTAGCGGAATTATAATCGGTAGTAATTGGTAATTGAACAATAGATTGTCCGGCAAAAATTACAATACCTATGCGGTCGCCCTGCAATTTATTTATCAGTTGTTCAATTGCTTCTTTGGCCCTTTCTAATCGGCTTGGCATAATATCCTGCGCATTCATACTATTGGAAACATCGAGTGTAATTACTATATCCGAACCGCTGGTATTTATATTCTCCGGATGTGCCCCTGTTTCCGGGTCGATCAATGCAATAATTAAAAAGGCCAAGCCCGCTAAAGCTAATATAAATTTCAAATTTTTCTTCGACAGGGAACTATCACTTGTCAGTTTTTTGAAAATAGCTGTTTCGCCAAATCGTTTAATGGCTTTTTTCCGGAGGTACAGCGCAAGAAAATAAACTGCAACCAGTATGGGCAGAACAGCCAAAGCATAAAAGAACTCCTTATGTGCGTATTCTAACATATTAGGGTATCGTTCTTAATAATGTATTTCTGAAGATCAGTTCGAGCAGCAATAAAATACCGGCCACTTCAGCCAGCGGAAGAAATTCTTCCGGTCTTTCTGTGAAATTTTTTACCTCAATTTTAGATTTTTCCATTTTGTCAATTTCGGTATATATTTTTTGAAGACTTTCATTATCTGTTGCCCTGAAATATTTCCCGCCTGTCTCTGAAGCTATCTGGTTAAGGAGGTTTTCATCAATCTCTACAGGTTGGTAACTATAAGTATACTGGTCACCGATCTGGCCGTCAGGTCCGTACGCTTTTCCCATGGTACCCACACCGATGGTATAAACCCGTATTCCATAAACTTTAGCAATTTCAGCAGCTGTGAGCGGTGCAACAGAACCTGCATTGTTTACACCATCGGTAAGTAATATCACCACCTTGCTTTTATTGTTATCGCCATTTAAACGGTTAACGGCTGTTGCCAGGCCATCGCCAATAGCAGTTCCGTCATCGATGGGGCGTAGGCTGGGTTTGTCAATGCGGATATCCTCAAAAAGGTTTTTTATCACGGAATGAGCCGTAGTTAAAGGTGAAACGGTCATAGCATATCGGCTGAAGATAACCAGGCCGATATTATCTTCCGGGCGGGAATCAATAAATTTCGCGGCCACCTTTTTTGCAGCTTCCACACGGCTGGGACTAAAATCTTTAGAAAGCATACTACCCGAAATATCCAATGCAATTACAATATCAATTCCTTCCTTAGTAACATTTTTCCAGCTTACGGATGATTGCGGCCTTGCTAAAATGGCAATCAATAAGCCGAGTACGAGCATCCTTATACCAAAAAATGCATGGTGTAGAATAGTTTTATACGATGTAAACGGATTTTTCTTTCCACTCCATGGCGATGGCATAATAACTTCAGAAGTAAGCGAACGATACTTGAAAATATAAAACGCCGTGAGCACCGGAATGATCAATAGGAACCAAAACACCCAATGGTAGGCAAATTGTATGTTATGATAGTAGGTCATCATATCTGATTGGTTGTCGGGGTTGGTTGTACAGGGGTCACCACAGCTGCAGGAGTAATACTTTCAGCAGTCTCATTTACAAAATCAATCGATGCATTGAAACATGATTCATGCTCTGTTGGCAAAGGATTTTCTTTAGCAAACTTAACAAGATCGGATAACACTAAAATATCTCTGAGTTTTCCTTTTTGCAGCTCGCTAATGTCTTTTCTTTTTAAGGCATACATAATTTCATCGGTGGTCATTTCAGGTGCGCCAATGCCGTACCTTTCCTGAATATAGGCCCTCAGAATTTCAGTTATACCCGTATAATATTCTTTAATTTTTCCTTCTTGCCATAACTTCCGGAGTGCCAGTTTTTCCAATTCCTCCAATGCTTTTACGTGCGGCGGAATGATGACTTTTGGCTTTTCAATAATAAGCGGTTTCTGCTTCCTGGCTGCTCTTACAATGAAATAATACAGCGCTAATAAGGCCAATGCTATTAGCAATCCGTAACCAATATAAGGCAAAATTTCAAGTATGTTAAAAGGTACTTGTATAGGCCCTTTTATATCTTTAATTCCTTTAGCAGTATCTACGTGAACCATATTTACCTGCAGCATCATCGCTTCGGTTGAGAGCGCATGTTCAGTATCCCCGTTAATAACAAACTGGAACGGTGGAATGGCATAATATCCCGAATCGAATCCGGAAATTGTAATATCCTGGGTTTGCTGCTGAAGCGAAGGATGGGCGCTATCTGTAACCGTTGATATTTTTGTTTTACTTATTACTTCAATTTTTGAAACAAGCGAATCCGCTATTTGCGGCCATTGTATTTGCGGCACGCCGTTTTTAGCATCATACGCAACGGTAAGGTGAATATGCGCCTGATTTCCTATCAAAATAGATGTACTATCGATCCGAGCGTTTACCTGCACCTGCTGGGCGTTTAGTGATACCCAGGAAAAAATCAGGGCAACAATAGCGTGGATAATATGAATGATCTTCGACCTCATTACCTGCCTCTCCTTTTGAACATGTTAGATAATGGGGCAATGTAGGAATCATCGGTAGCAATGCTCACCGTATCAACCCCTGTGCGCCTGAAAATATCGCCCAGCATTTTTTCCTTCTGGTTGATAGCTTCAGCGTATGCGATACGTACTTTTTTGCTGGAGGTGTTCATCCAGATGGTATCTCCCGATTCCGGATCGCGGGTTTTCAGAAGCCCTACATTTGGTAATTCTTTTTCGCGTTTGTCATAAATCCGTAAAGCGATTAAATCATGCTTGCGGGATGCGATTTTCATGGCATCTGTAAAATCACCATCCATAAAATCGGAAATTACAAATGCAATACTTCTCTTTTTAATAGCATTGGTAAGGTATTTCAGGGCCAGGGTAATATCTGTTTTAGTATTCTTGGGTTTGAATTCTATCAACTCACGAATGATTCGTAGAATATGAGGCTTACCTTTTTTCGGCGGAATAAATTTCTCAATAATGTCGGTGAAGAAAATCACCCCGATCTTATCGTTGTTTTGTAAACCTGAGAAAGCAAGTACAGCGCATAGTTCAGTGATCATGTCTTCTTTCAACTGCTTGCGCGAACCGAAGTTTTCCGAACCACTCACATCCACTAAAAGTATAACAGTCAACTCCCGTTCTTCTTCAAAAACCTTTACATAAGGGTGATTGAAGCGTGCTGTTACGTTCCAGTCAATAGTACGGATGTCATCACCCATCTGGTATTCCCGCACTTCGCTGAAAGACATACCGCGCCCTTTAAATGCGCTGTGGTATTCCCCCGAAAAAAGGGATTGGGTTATACCCCGCGTTTTTATTTCAATTCTTCTTACTTTCTTAATCAGCTCTGTCGCATCCATCGGCATATAAGTTTAAAGTTTGTAAAGGGAAAAGGTGAAAGGGAAAAGTTAAACAGTTTTACTTTCACTTTTATTAACTTTTCCCTTTCTCCTCCTTTATGGTACTTCAACTGTATTCAGTATTTCTGTGATTATGTTTTCTGTCGAAATATTCTCTGCTTCTGCTTCGTAGGTCAGCCCGATACGATGCCTCAACACATCATGGCATATAGCACGTACATCCTCCGGAATAACATATCCGCGTCTTTTAATAAAAGCATACGCTTTAGCAGCAAATGCCATACTGATGCTGGCACGTGGAGAGCCACCATAGCTAATAAGCGGTGAAAATTTTCCTAAGTTATATTCCTTTGGGTTACGTGAAGCAAGAACAATATCAAGGATATAATTCTCGATTTTTCCATCCATGTAAACCTCTTTCACGAGTTTGCGGGCATTTATAATGTCCGCCGGCTTAAGTATTTGTGAGGCCGTTGGGAACTCAGAAGCCAGGTTCTGACGGATAATTTTTTGTTCATCGCCTTTATTGGGGTAGGTAATAACAACTTTCAGCATAAACCTGTCCACCTGCGCTTCCGGAAGCATATAAGTTCCTTCCTGTTCAATAGGGTTTTGAGTGGCGAGCACTAAAAAAGGCTGGGGCAACGGGTAGGTCGTATCGCCAATGGTAACTTGCCTTTCCTGCATGGCTTCCAGCAATGCACTCTGAACTTTTGCCGGGGCACGGTTTATTTCATCTGCCAATACAAAGTTTGCAAACAAGGGTCCTTTCCTGACCGTAAATTCTTCTTTCTTTTGGTTGTAGATTAATGTACCTACCAAGTCGGCAGGTAAAAGGTCGGGGGTGAATTGCACCCGGCTGAAGCTTGCATCAATAGTAGAAGCAAGGGTTTTAATAGCGAGTGTTTTTGCCAGTCCGGGTACCCCTTCCAGCAAAATATGCCCGTTCGACAGTAATCCCACCAAAAGCCTTTCCAGTAAATACTTCTGACCTACAATTACCTTTTCCATTTCAAGGTTCATCAAGTCAACAAAGGCGCTCTCTTTTTGAATTCGTTCGTTAAGTTCTTTTATATCTGCCATAGTTCATTTATTTGTGAGCACAAATTTAGACTACGGGCTAGGAAGAGAGGTATCTGAGCTTGTTAAAATTTGTTAAGTATTTGATAATTAATGTTTACTCGAACCGCCTCATTTCAAATAGAGAAGGGTACAAGGCGAGTAACCATATTTGAACGTATCTTTGTTCCATGAATGAAAACCGCCCTTTAGCTGAACGGATGCGCCCCCATACACTGAATGAGTATATGGGCCAAAAGCACTTGGTAGGGGAGGGGAGCATACTCCGCAAACTCATTGCTTCCGGCACATTGCCATCTATTATACTATGGGGCCCTCCTGGGGTTGGCAAGACAACATTAGCCCAAATTATTGCTAATGAATTGCAGCGTGAGTTTTTCCAATTGAGCGCTATTTCTTCCGGGGTAAAGGATATAAGGGAAGTAATTGAAGGAGCTAAGAATAAAGGGCTGTTTACAGGGA
>DATHNK010000451.1:0-3201 GCA_035486075.1 Bacteroidia bacterium | reverse complement strand
AGCCTCGCAATGACGATTGAATTTCATTCTAACATAAAAAAACAGATTACAACGAATAACTGAAAATAGTTCCGTCGCCGGTTCCGCCTGCATAGGTCATGCCATACAGCACATTATTTGAAAGGAGTAATGAACCATGGGGGAATGCACCAATAAAGTTGCCTGTACCAAAATCACCGATAAGGGTAAATCCGCTGCCCGTAGTACCAATACTGAAGATAGTGCCACCCAGGCTTCCGTTGGCACTGGTCATTCCGTATAAAGTGCTTCCATTTAGTGTTAACGAACCGGTAGGTACAGTCCCATCCGTTACATTGAAATCAAACATATCTTTAAACCCGCCACCCGTAGTGCTCACCGAGAATATATTTCCTTCGCTGGCAGCGCCGCCATATCGTGTCATTCCGTAAAAGGTAGTGCCGGAAAGTATTAAATTGCCCTCGGGGCTGGAACCATTGGTTCCGTTAAAATCAAATATATCGACATACCCGTTGCCCGAAGTTTTAACCGAGAATATACAACCTTCTCCATACAATCCGCCTCCTGCCATTCCATATAACAAGTTACCCGAAAGAATTAATGAACCAAGTGGTGATTGGGCAGTGCTACCGGAAAAATCGTACATATCGGTATACACATTTCCGGAAGTGTTAAAGGAAAAAACATTTCCGTCTCCGTTGATACCACCCTCGAGAGACATTCCGTAGAGCAAACTTCCTGACATGATAAGCGAGCCGCTGGGGTGAAGTCCATCGCTGTTGAAGCCGCCAAAACTATGGAGAACTGCAAATCCGCTGCCGGTGGTGCTGATGGAAAAAATAACGCCATCGCCATATACGCCGCCTGCGTATGCCATGCCATATAAAGTAGTGCCCGAAAGAACCAGGTCGCCGTCAGGGCCGCCGCCGTCGGTGTAATCAAAATCATGCAGGTCGGTATATCCTGTGCCATCCGTTTTTATGCTGAATATATTTCCATCGCCTGCCGCGCCGCCTTGCGAAGTCATTCCATATAATATACCATTGCTTATTATTAAATCTCCCCAGGGAGAATTTCCGTTGGTTCCGTTAAAACTGATGAGGCTGGTAAATGTACCACCCGTTGGTGTTACCGTTGGGGTTGTTACCGGGGTGGTAGTTGTTGGGGTGGTGCTGTCTTTTTTGCAGGAAGCAAACAAAGCAGCTGACAGGGCGATAATGGCAAGTTTTTTCATGTTTTTTAGAATTTGTTTATTTCTGAATTATTAATTTTCCTTCTCCAACCGGGCTTCCGTCTGTTGAAATAATACGGTACAGGTAAACACCGTTGGGCCGGGATGAAAGGTCAATGATATCGTTGCCTTGAACGGAGCGAAGGGTCTCTGTCAATATATTTTCTCCAAGTACATTGTAAACTGTTATTGATTGGTTCGCCAGGGTGGATGAACTTTGCCCGGCATAACTGAACGAAATATTAAATACACCATTTGACGGATTGGGACAAACAGCAGTTGTTTCTTTAGGCGCCATAACGTTAGTAACTGCTAAACCAACATCTTTAAGTCTGAAAATAGTCCCTAAGCTGTCTATTCCACCTGCGCTTGTCATTCCATATATATTTTCTCCTGAAATAGTTAATGAGCCATACGGGGTTTGGCCATTTGCCAAACTGAAGTCGAGCAGGTCAATAAACCCGCTGCCATCTATATTTACACTAAATACGCAACCGCTTCCGTTAGCAGCGCCGGCACTTGTCATTCCATATAGCCTGCCTCCTGCAAACGTTAAATCGCCATAAGGATATTCTCCTGTTAAGGAACTTGTGAAGTTAAGCAATACCTGGTATCCCGATCCGTTGTAGTTGATGGAAAAAATACACCCTGCATTATTCACTCCTCCTATTCTCGTCATTCCATAAAATACATTTCCAATTCTAATTAAAGAACCGTGTGGTTCACGCCCATCGGGACCGGAAAAATCATAAATATCCGTATATCCGATGCCATTTTGTAATATATAAAAAATACACCCGTAGTTATTTGCGCCTCCAAAGCTTGTCATTCCGTAGAGTGCATTGAAAGGCCCCGCCGCTAATGAACCTGTAGGGTTAAAGGAGCCTGCTCCACTAAAATCATGCATATCGTCAAATACTTTTCCACTCGTATCAATAGAGAATATAAATCCATCCATATTTGCCCCGCCGGTGAAGGCCAGGCCATATAAGTTGGTATCTTCGAGCAGCAGCGAACCTTGAGGGTCAACACCATTAATCGTATAAAATTCTTTTAACTCCTTAAATCCGCTTCCATCCGTTTTTATCGAGAAAATATCTCCGAATCCTCCGGCTCCTCCATTTTTTGTAATACCAAACAAAACATTCCCCGAAATAATCAAATTGCCATACGGGCTTATGCCGTTTGGCCCTGCAAAAAGATAAAAATCCCATATATCTTTATACCCGCTTCCATCTGTATCCATAGAGAAAACCATTCCTCCGTTGTATGCACCACCCAATAGTGTCATGCCATAAAATTTTGACCCGGAAAGTAATAGCGAACCATGCGGATTTGAACCATTCCTTCCGGTGAAATCGTGCAGGTCGGTATATTGTGCTTCGCACAAATGAGGTAAAAGGGAAAAGGTGAAAGTAATCGCGAAAGCTATCGGGAGTGAAAGTGTAAATAGTTTTCTCATAGAGTAAACGAGATTAGTTGGTGTTTACCCAAAAGTATTCCAGTTGTGGGCTTATGGGTAATAAACCACGTAGACAAAACCATAGACAAAACACATCTGTTTGATTATCAAATAGTGTTTACGATGGTTTCTATCCCGGTTTCTTCCGGCAAGTTTAATTTTTTACGTAAGCGGTAGCGCGATGTCCTCACCGATTCAATAGATACTCCCAACATTCCGCCCATTTGTTTGGTGTCTAAATTCAATTTGGTGAGGCAAAACAATCGTATTTCGGCGGGGGTAAGGTCGGGGAGTTTTTCTTTTAAGCGGATAAAAAAACCTTGATGAACATGCTCAAAAAGTTCCTTAAATTTGTTCCAGTCATCTTCCGTTAAAATAGTTTTCCTGTTCAAATGTTCCAGTTTCTCAACTCTGTTTTCATCTAATTCCCGGGATTTTAAACTTTTCAGGTTTTCAACTTCCACCTGGAATTGTTCCAGCAATTCATTCTTTTCAACTATATTTTTAATATAGTCATCCAGCGTAATTT
>DATHNK010000450.1:0-10177 GCA_035486075.1 Bacteroidia bacterium | reverse complement strand
CTATTATTTTGAAATCGCATAATACCAACCAGAATTTTACTCTGCCCGATGGCTGAAGTAAAAACAAAAAGCAATCCTGCAAAAAAGAGATAAAATTTTTTCATTTCATTTTATTTATGGGACAAATGTATAAAAAGAATCATTCCAGCCTGTTACGATTAAAGAATATTCCAAAAAGGTGGCTAAATAGCTTTTTAAGTTAGTTATTGGCTTATTTTTTCGCATTTAATTTTTGACCCTGATGCCGCTTTGGAAGCTATATCTGCACCGCCTTCAGTTACGTTGCATTCCGAAAAATTTTCATCCTGAACCTCTGTAACCGTAATTTTACCAAGGGTTATTTTATGCGGTACTTTTTTCCCGTCCACTTCTAACTCAGAATCTTCATAAACTTTGAATACATCGTTTACCTTTAGCCCGAACGCAGAGCCTCCGGCAATTAAAACTTTAGTAGCAGCGCCACTTACATCTTTTGTTTCCACCTGGGCCATGGATAGAGTTAATGTGAAGTTTTTCTTTATAAAATCTTCTAAATCGGGCCTTATGTCATCTAATCCTTTATCAAAAGCATTTCTGCCTTTTTCGTCTGCGCTGAAACTGGTAGAAGCCATAATTTCACCGGTTGAAACATCCACCACTCTTACCGTAAATAAAATGGAGGCCTTAAATTCGGATGCACTGGCTCCCTTGTAACAAGACATTGACCTGAAATTATCATGTGCTTTGGTAATATTCCCCAGAACCAGGTATTGTACACCTAAAGCAGCCGATTGCTGAACAACCGACCCATCAATAAAATCTGAACTTTTTTGTAAGTTCCTTTCTGATGTTATCTGGTCCATTTTATCCCGTTCCACCAACGTAAACCGTTTTGTATTTACAAATGCATCACTCACTGCGTCCTGAATATCAGTAGTATATTTATAAGGTTTAGGATGCTCGCGCTCATACTCAGAGGCGGGAATATAAAACTCGCCATTATCATCGGAACTGGTGAAGGGAACAATACCTATTAAAATTTTTCCCTGCCCGAAGACAGAAGTGAAGAGAAATAGTAATCCTAAAAAAGAGAAGTAGTGTTTTTTCATTCCATTATTATTGTGAAACAAATGTATAAAAAGAATTAATTCAGCCTATTATAAGGATTGGATATTTTGAGGAATGGAAGAGAAATGACCTGTATTGTCTTTTATTCTATTATCATTTCACATTTTATTTTTGAACCAGAGGCTGCCTTGGAGGCTATAGCTGCGCCACCTTCATTAACGATACATTCCGAGAAATTCTCATCCTGAACATCATTTATAGTTACTTTTCCAAGTGGTAATTTCCGTTCAATTTTTTTTCCGTCTACTTCCATTTCTGAAATTTCATAAACCTTGAAGGCTTCATTCACTTTCAATCCAAGGGAAGAGCCGCCCGCTATCAGAACTTTGGTGGCAGCTCCGCCCGAGTCTTTTTTTTCCACCTGGGCCAGGGTCAGTATCAATTTGAAATTCTTCCTTATAAAATCTTCCACATCCGGTCTTAGTTCATTCAGTGCTTTATCAAAGGCGGTTTTGCCTTTTTCGCTTGCGCTGAAAGTATTTGAAGCAACAACCTCCCCGGTTGCCACATCCACCACGCGTAAACTGAATGAAATTTCGGCATGGGGCGAGGTAGAGTAGCCCATAGCTGCAGCATACCCCCTGTCCATTCCCTCATTTGCTTTCGAAATACTTCCCAATACCAGGTACTGTGCTCCTAATGCTGCCGATTGTTCAATTACAGAACCATCAATATAGGCATCACCCTTTTCAAGGTTTTTTTCCGCTTTTAACTGGTCCATTTTATCCCGTTCCACCAGGGTAAAGCGCTTTGTGCTCACAAAAGTATTTTCAACGTCTTCCTGTATGATAGTGGTATATTTATCCTGCTGGCTGTGGTCGGCATGATTTGAGCGCAGTTCACTATTCCCGCTTTCGTCGGAATTAGTGAACGCAACAACTCCGATAATGGTTTTCCGTTGTGCAATAGTTGAAAAATGCAAGAGGGTAAATCCGCAAATAAGGATATAATATTTTTTCATTTTGAACGGTTTATACCGACAAAACTAAAAAATAATGAACAATATTTTAAGCGGAATCAGAAATTACTTCACCTCAATGTTCAAGGTGTCTAACAGGTGGTTATGTTCGTCCACAAAAACATATACGTCTTCGTTGGCTTTTTTCATGAAATATTTCTCCCGGGCGAATTTTTCCAGGTTGGCCGGATTGGTTTGCAGTTCCTTTAGTTGCTCAGTAGCAGCAATGGTCTGCTTTTCGTAATATAGCTTTTGAGCCTTTAGTTGTTTTTCTTTTTGAGTAAGGTGAACATCATAAATAAGGCTGGTCTGGTCAAAAAAAGTGATCCAGAGAAGAAATAGCAAAGTAGCCGAAAGGTACCTGTTACGAAATATGGTTGCTAATTTTTTTAGGTGCTCTAACATTATTATCTGAGTGAAAGTGCAAATTTACAAGTAAAAAGCAGCCTGACGGAAGGCTTACTTTATGATGTTTTCAACATGCTCCTGTACAGCCTTTACTCCCGGAAGCTCCTTACCTTCAATATATTCCAACATTGCTCCTCCACCGGTTGATACATAACTTACTTTATCTGCCAAATTATATTTGTTAATAGCGGCAACGGAATCTCCGCCTCCAACCAATGAGTAGGCTCCTCTTGCGGTAGCCTTCACAATAGCATCAGCTACCACTTTAGTGCCATGTTCAAAATTGCTCATTTCAAATACTCCCATTGGGCCATTCCAAAGGATGGCATTGGATGACTCAATCACGTTGGAAAATTTCTTTTCTGTTTCCGGCCCTATGTCTAAACCTAACCATCCATCGGGAATGTTGTTAATTGCACATACTTTCTTGTTTGCATCATTGCTGAATGCATCGGCAATTATAGTATCAGTTGGAATATAGAGGTTCACACCTTTTTTCTTAGCTGCTTCAATTACCTGCAAAGCTGTATCAATTCGATCAACTTCAACCAGGGAACTGCCCACTTTTCCCCCCTGCGCCTGAATAAAAGTATAGGACATCCCTCCACCAATTATAAGGTTATCGACTTTATCCAGCAGGTTTTCAATAATGGCAATTTTACCCGAAACTTTGGCTCCGCCTAATATGGCAGTGAATGGCTTTTGGGCTTTGGTCATTAAATTATCAATACTTTCTAATTCGGTAGCCATGCAATATCCGAACATCTTATCGTTCGGGAAAAACTGTGCTATTATAGAGGTAGAGGCATGCGCCCTGTGTGCTGTTCCAAAGGCATCGTTCACGTATACATCTCCTAAGGAAGCCAGTTCTTTGGCAAAGCTTTCAGCGCCCTTGGTTTCTTCGGCATGGAACCGTAGATTTTCCAATAATACAACATCTCCCGGTTTAAGCGAGGAACAGAGTTCTTTAGTTGCAGTTCCAATACAATCTTTTGAAAATTTAACTTCTACACCCAGTAACTTGCTTAAGGGGCCAACAATATGCTTTAAAGAGAATTTGTCTTCCGGAACATTTTTTGGTCTGCCCAAGTGAGACATGATGATAAGCGAGCCACCGTCATTCAGAATTTTCTTCAGGGTAGGTATAGCAGCTCTGATCCGGGTATCATCTGAAACATTAAAATTCTCGTCGAGTGGCACATTAAAATCTACGCGGACAAGTGCCTTTTTATTCTTGAAATTATAGGAGTCTATTGTTTTCATGGCTCAAATAGTAAGTTTTGGGACGCAAAATTAACTTATAAATAACGTGGCAAAATGACTTATATCAAATTTATGCTTTTTTTGCTTTCAGCACTATACATTTAAATCTCACCACGGCCGGTGAGTTCGATGCATTGGAAACTACTGTAACTGTCCTGTCTTGCCTGTCCATGGCACTATTTGTATGGAAAGTTACTTTAATAACTCCTTGTTTGCCCGGCAAAATAGGGTCGGTTGGTTTATCAACCACAGTGCAACCACACTCTACTTTAGTATCGGTAATTAATAATGGCTGGTTGCCTGTATTTGTAAATTTATACTGGAAATTAAGCGTATCTCCTTGCCGTACAAACCCTAAATGTTGCGTAGTTTTTTCGAAGGTTATGGTTGGTTGTGCCAACACATTAAGCCCGGTGAAAGTTATTATAACAAGAAGAATGAGTGCGCGTATTTTCATTTAGTTTCTAATTTCAAATATACGAACAATACTAAAAATTAAAAAGCCTGCCGACATAAGATCAGGCAGGCTCTTTAATTAAATGAACAGTAAATTAGTGGCCTCCGGTTGAAGGTGCAACTGGTTGTGCCGGAGCAACCGGGGTAGCCGGTTTATTAGCATTGTCATCAGGCAATACATTACCTTTAATGGTAAGAACCTTGGTAGTAGGATTAGCATTGCTGGTGAGGGTTACGTTCTTAATAAACATACCAACTCTGTCGGTAGCATAGTGTACTTTAATTTCAGCTTCCTGGCCTGGTTGAATAGGCTCTTTTGGGGCAGTAGGTACTGTACATCCGCATGAACCATGGGCATCCTTGATAATCAATGGTTCTTTGCCAACATTTTTGAATTTAAATGCGCGGTATCCATCAGCGTTATGAGGAATGGTACCATAGTCAATGGTGTCATGTTGAAATGCCATAACAGGGGCATTAGGATCAACAGGCTGGTCTTGTGCAAACAAATTGCCTGCAAAAAGAAGTGCTGCTAAGAGAGTAATAGAAGTTAGAAGTTTTTTCATGGTGGAATTTAAGTTTTTGTTGATATTAGATTATTGATTATCCCAGTTGTTGGAGAACGGCGCCCCGCTGTTATTATTGCCCGGATCGGTAGGAAAAGCAGGTTGAGGCGGTTTGGGGTTTACCTTTCCTTTTATAGACAATACATCAGGAGATTCTTTCGCATTTGAAGTAATGGTAACTGTTTTTTGAAACATACCGGTATGGTTATGCGTGTCGTAGGTAACCTTTATTGTATCCTGACGGCCCGGGCCAACAGGCTCATGTGGCCATTTAGGAACCGTACATCCGCAGGAACCATGCGCTTCTTTAATAACCAATGGCTCTTTACCGGTATTGGTAAAAAGGAACATATATGTTCCATCTCCATCCTGCTCAATGGTGCCAAAGTCATGATCTTTTGTATCGAAACTCATAACCGGAGCATTAGGGTCAGCCGAAGCGGAAGCTGCTCCCTGGGCCTGTGCTTTTTTTAACGTGCAGGAAATCAGCAGTAAACCTGCTATTAGTATCTTTTTATACATAGTTTTAGCTTATACAGTCGCAAATATAAATATAATTTGGTGAAGAACACGTATATCTAACATTATTTAACAGGAAGACAGATGATAATTAATTCCCTATCCCATTAAAAATAAGCCTTTTAGAGTTAAACAGAAGTTAGCGTACTATTTTTTAAAAGTGGTGATCTTAATACTATCAGCAATACCGTCCAAATCACCAATTGAATGTACATACAACTTCAGAATGTTTTTTCCGGAATAATTCGGAACTTTAATGTAATATGCATACTTACACAGTATTCCCGCGCTGGCCAAAGGCCGGAATAGCCTTACTTTGTTATGCTGAACGGTATTGCCCATTATCAGATCCGAGCCTAAATAACCTCCCCAAAAGCCATTATCGGTTTTTATTTGTGCTTCTACCTTTAGCCATTCCTCTGCATCGGTGCTTTTAGCCGCATATGGATCAATTGTGGTTTCAAGTAGCTGACATGGTGTGTTTGGACCGGCTTGCAAATGATGCAGGGTGTCAGCATGGGCAATAATTTCCATTTGATATTTTTTTTCATTGCTCAAAAATTCGTTGGTGTCAAGTAAACTCATATCCAAAGGAGTAGGGTTGGGATTGAGGTAAATTTTTCCGTAATATTTGCGGTTCATATCCGTGTAATGCAACACTGTACTGGCATATTGTCCTAACTGAAATAAATTAACTACAATTAAATATAAGCCCAGTATGTAAAAGGTGATCTTCCCAATACGCCGCCGGGAGCGCATTTTTATAAGGTTTATGCGTTCAATAAATGCGGCCAGTGGCAAAGCAAATACTGGGTACGATTGAGCGAGCCTTCGGCAGGAATAAGTAGAATCAGGATTACCATCGAACCAGGAAATAATGATATAGATATTTAAAATACAAAACCAGATAACCGCTTTTTTAAATGGATAGGGTTTCCCGAACGGTTCCCTGGGAGACATATAAAACATTCCCCAAATAAAGAAAATAGTAACGGGGGTATAAATAAACCATCCGCTTTCAAAACCAAACAATACACTGAAGAACGGGTTCAGGAAAGACCATTTGCTGCCTACATCATATATAAAAAATCCGGTCGCAATTTGCCAGTAAATTAATTGGGGCAGTACTCCCAGAAAGACAAAAAACATAGCATACCAAATATGTTTTTTGTTTTGTTTAACAAGGCTCCATTTTTCCTTTGCCGATTCTTTGGTTTGTGTCCCCCAAAGCAGTGGAATGAATAATATAACAGCTTCGGTAGGCCTGCATATAGCAGCCAATCCAATAATATAACCAATGGCGCAAGCCCAAAATAAACGGGGTTTTTCATGCCACTTTATAGTGACATAAAGTATAAGTGCATATAAGGGGAAAATAATTCCGTGGCTCTGGGCGCTGTCAATGGCAACATATTGAATAATGTTTGTAGCCAGCATTACCAATAGTAAAGTAACGGCAGTTGTAATGTCATCGAAAAAGCGAAGTAATATTTTCCTCAATAGAATGACAGATAAAAGACAGTAGAATAAGATCCCAAATGCAATGGCATATTGATACGGTGGTGAAAATCCGTCAGCATCGTAATGAAATGTTTTGGCAATTACATGTCCGATAAGGAAGAAAGGCATTTCAATAATAGCTTCACCGCCCAGGTATTTAAATACATATTTATTGGTTTTTTTGTAAATATTTGCCTGGTATACCCATCCTCCGGAAACCTGGTATTTCTTATCAATGTCAGGGAACCACTTTAGTTGAGTTGCATCATTATAAATAAATGCAGAAGGCAAATACATATAATAGCCCAGTGCATCCCAGGTAGTAACCTTTAGTGTATAATTTTTATCGAGCCCGGAATAGGAGAGACGATATTGCAGAAGCACAAGGCTTATTATTATAACTGCAATTTTGGAATAGAGGTTTTTCAAGATTCACTCAGTTAAATAACATGGATAATTTAACTCCAAAGAATACCAACCGCGGGTCATTTTTCGGGGCGCTTCGTAGTTCGAGATTATAGTAAGGTTCAATAGAAATAAAAATTTTGGAAGAAAAAGCAATATCATAACGCATCCCTGGAGAAACAAAGAAAGCCAAAGGTGGTATATTATTAGAGTCTGCATTATTATTGGTATTATCACTAATATCATTGCTAATATTAATTCCCAAGCTTAATCCTAATCTTTGTGAATGTGTTTCGAATATCATCAAATAATTCCGGAATGTAAAATCAAGCAATGTATATTCATACAACAAAGAGGTGGAATATTGGGTTGAAGAGCTGCTCGCAAATGCATAAATATATTGAGTATTGGTTGCTAATGCATTAACAGTATAGCTGTAATCTGATAAACCAAAGGCAAACAAACTGTACCATCTCCATATTTCCTTAAACATAAACTCGATCCCGATACTTCCACTGCCACCCGGGGTTTGTTTTATGTCGCTATATGTAGTAGCAGAAGATCCACCAAGAGCGTGGCCAGCTACTGAATTTATTATAATTCCACCAGGATTATAAGCATCTCCACCTGAAATATAGAATCCCGTTCCTTTTTTTGGAACAAACTTAGTTTTTAGGTTCAGGGAAGATTTAGTTTTTTGCGTATCAGTTACATCCTGAGCAAAGGAATTTTGTGCCAACAAAAGCAAAGTAACTAAAAATACAACCAATTTTTGCATAGGGGAAAGCCGTCAAATTATTCCTTCATAAATTTCTTTACTTCAATTCCCGCTTCAGATTGTATGCTAAGAAAATACATGCCCCTGCTTAGACTTGAAACATCCAGAGATATAGGATAAGGAGTTTGAGATAAAGAATAAGTTAAAAGAACCCTGCCGGTAATATCATAAACCTGTAAGGTATATTTTGTTTGGCTGGTTGATACGGAGGAGAATTCAACATAAAGTGTATTCGTGGTTGGGTTGGGATAAACCGTTATTCTATCTGGTAAACTTGCAATCGTATTAATTCCTTCCGTGCCTAATACCTTGCATGTGTCTACCCAGATGCCTGCTTTTGTTATTCTGCCGCTATCTTTACTTGTAATAGTTCCGCCACTGCTTACTGCTCCTCCACTGCCCGCAATGCCCCAGGTGCTATCAGTTCCGCCACCGCCTTCAGGGCTCATGCAGGTATGTCCAAGGGAATCGAATTTCACCAGATAGAAATCGTCACCACCTGCGCCATAGGAATCGGTGTAACCGCCTACCACATATCCATCGTCTGTTGTTTGAGAGAGGGTATAACCAAATTCGTTTGAGGGGCCTCCGGCAGTTCTCGTCCAGATAATTGTTCCGGCAGTGTCCAGTTTAAGAAGATAAACATCATTGGTGCCGGAACCATAAGAGGTAGTGGAACCAACCACAACAATATCGCCTTCTTTGTTTTGAATTACAGCTTCCCCAATATCATTACCCGGCCCACCAATAACTTTAGACCATTTTTTATTTCCTGAAGAATCTATTTTTACCAGGAAAAGATCATTGTTTCCGTAATGATATGTATATCCTGTTACAATATAGCTTTTGTCCTTTAATTGAGTAATGCCGTATAACGCATCTCCTAAAGGGCCTCCCATCGTTATGGTCCATTTCAAATTCCCTGTAGAATCTAATTTAACTGCATATCCATCGGCATTTCCCGCCCCAAATGACATAGTATATCCCGATAATGCGTAGCCACCGTCTTTAGTTTGAACTATAGTATAGGCCTCTTCATCGCCGCCGCCGCCAATGGTTTTTGTCCATTGAATGGTACCATTTACAGTTAGTTTTATAACATAAAAATCGCTGGGGCCTCCGTTACCAAAGGAGCCAGAGTATCCGCCAATGGCATATCCTCCATCCTTGGTTTGTATAATGCACTTGCCTTCATCGTAACTTGCACCTCCAATGGTTTCAGTCCATAGTTTATTCCCGTTCGAATCTAACTTTATTACATACACATTCACCTTGCCTGCTCCAAACGACATGGTGTATCCGGCTATTACAAAGTCACCGGATTTGTCCTGAATGATTGAATTACCGGCATCAAATGCGGCTCCGCCAATAGCTTCCGCCCATTTCAGAGTACCTTTTTTATCGAAATTGGCAACATATACATCAGATCCGCCCACACCGAATGATTGTGTATATCCCGTCATGGCATATCCCCCGTCTTTTGTTTGACAGGCTGAGGCACCCTGATCAGATTGATTTCCTCCAATAGCAATCTCCCCTTGTATCATTTGTGAAAATGCTACAGTTGAAATAAAGGTGAATGAAATGAATAGTAAAGTAATTTTTTTCATGGGCATTTGGTTTTCTTCAGACAAACATAGTCAATAAATCCTTAATTTTTGCTGCGTCCGCTTTATGCTTTGTTCAACTCACAGGCAAAACAGACATTATTCTATATATTTGCCTCCATTAATTCTACTATGCTTTCATTCGATAATACAGCTAATGCGTTTTCCGGTAAATCAAACAGTGACCTGAATCGTTCCTACTGGCTTTTTAAAATGGTAAGTAACCCAGGGCTGGTAAATTTTGGTAAATCATTTACCGATTTTGCTATCAGGGCGCACCTTCCTATCAGCGGCATAATAAAAGCTACCATTTTCAAACAATTCTGCGGGGGAGAAAATATTGACGAGTGCCTTAAGACTATTGAAACACTTGGGAAATTCAATATTGGTTCCATTCTTGATTATTCGGTGGAAGGCAAAACCAGTGAAACTGATTTTGATAATACGGCCGCTGAAATTATAAGAACACTGCAACTTGCTTCAAGAAATGAGCATATTCCTTTTGGGGTATTTAAACCTACAGGAATAGGAAGAATAGAAGTGATGGAAAAGGTAAGTTCCGGAACCAAACTGAATACCGGGGAAGAGCAGGCTTGGGAAAATATGAAAA
>DATHNK010000449.1:0-4346 GCA_035486075.1 Bacteroidia bacterium | reverse complement strand
GGAATTCTGGAATTATGCCAAATTAATTTCCGGGGTATTGCGCCATGGTATGCCTATTCCGCAGGTAGTTGATCTGATTGGAAACCTCAGCCTCTACGATGAATCTATTAACACATGGAAAGCCGGTGTGGAAAGAGCTTTGAAAAAATATATACCAAACGGTACAAAGAGCAGCAAAGACAGAACCTGCCCGCAATGCGGAGATGAAGGACTCATCTACGAAGAAGGTTGCCTGAAATGTACCAGCTGCGGACACACCAAGTGCGGTTGATATTTGATTAAATGATTTGTTGATTAATGAAAACCCTGACAGAAATGTTGGGGTTTTTTGTTGAGCTGCTTTGCCATTAATCACTAAAAACCTACCATCCACTCAATAAAACCTGCATTTTAATAAATTATCCAATAACAGAGTAAAAATATTTTTTATATTTGAATTATTAATAACTACCCGCTGTTATGAGAAAACCAGTCATTTTAATTGCTTTCCTCTGTACCATATTTCCTGCATTCTCACAAATAGAATTTCAAAAGGCTTATGGAGATGCGGGCTCAGAAGTCCAGACTTGCTATACAGTTGGGATTGAGTCATTAAAGCAAACACCCGAAGGAGGGTACGTAATAGTCGGTTCCGGTCAGTATCCCCTATCCGGTGGCCCAAAATGGATGTACGTGATAAAAACGGATGCCTACGGCGATACCATATGGGCAAGCAGAATTGGAGAAAACAGCTCTACTACTTTAATGGGTACATCTGTCATTATTGATAACCAGGGAAATTATGTTAGCATTGGATGGGATGAAGCTCAAATGATTATGGTGAAATTAAACCCCGGTGGTAGTGTAATATGGTCAAAGGCCTTTGCAAGCAGTACAACGGGATGTGAATTAAAACAAACCAGCGATGGCGGATATATCGCCCTTGGCAGTTCGCTTTATGATTATGGTTCAATTGAAGGAATAAACTTACTTAAAACCGATATTAATGGTAATTTATTATGGATGAAAGGGTTGATCCCCTATACTACTATTGGACCTCTTGACATTATTCAAACAAAGGATAAAGGATTTGTTGTAACTGGCGGATCAAATGGATTAAGACCTGGGTTTGCCGTAAAAACGGATTCAGTTGGTAATGTACAGTGGACCAATTGCTATGGACAAGATTCCATTTCAACCGGTGAATTGATCTCCGTTATTGAATTACCAACAGGTGACTTGGTTTTTACAGGAGATATGTCTTCCAAAAGAGGTGTTTCGCCTTATTGGCAATGGCTTTTAAAAACAGATAAGTCGGGAAATCCAATCTGGTGCAGGAAATATGCCGATACCTCCGAGGTTTATAACCACGGTGTATCCATTGTTCAAACGCCCGACAAGGGATTTGCAATAGCCGGAAACGGCTCTTACGGTTCATTATTAAAAACAGATTCAACAGGAAAACTAACATGGATAAAATATTTTTACAAAGAAGGTTTTGATGCAATCGTTTGCACAAATGATAATGGGTATGCCCTATCGGGCTTTACTACGTATGGGATTGGAGCAGGCAATATTTGCCTTGTAAAAACAGATTCTAACGGTAATAGCGGATGTAATACATATTTATTTCCTACCGTAGTTGATACAGTGAACATTTTGACAGCATCTTTACATCTATCAGACACCAGCGTTAATTACCCGGCGAGTTGTTCTGTTTTTATTCAAAAGGGATTAAAAATAACTACCATTTGTTCCAGTATTGAAACAAGCGTGAAGGAGGAAAAAATGGAAGGCTCTATTTCCGTTTATCCTAATCCTTCAACCGGTGAGTTTACTTTTGATTTGAATGATCTGAATCTTGCCAATCAAGAATTAGATATTTACAATATGCTTGGAGAGAAAATTTACACTTCAAAAATAAATACGGTATCCGCTCAAGTCGATTTAAGCAGCCAGCCTCCCGGTGTTTATTTATACAGGGTAGTTTCTGGAAATGCGAAAGATGTTTATTCCGGAAAACTAATTATTCGTTAGTTAGCTTTTCCATTCCTTAGAATGATTGTTAGGGTTACTACCTACCCTATTGTTTATAACTAACCCCATCCTAAAACCCCTGCATAAATTAAGATTGTAAATTTGTGCATGAACTCAACAAAGATACCCGCTTGTGGCAAATGACCCTTATGTTTCCTTAAAGAATTCCGATTTCAGGCTCTTTGCATTGGCTCGTCTGTTGCTTACAATTGCCACACAAATGCAGGGGGTTATTGTAGGGTGGCAAATTCTGGAATATACCAAGGACCCTTTTTGGTTTGGTATGATAGGGCTTACTGAGGCTATCCCGTTTATTTCAACCGCTCTTTTTGCAGGCCACGTGGCAGATATTATTCCCCGTAAAAGAATAATAGTGATCTCTACCAGCATAATGAGTGTATCTACATTCATCCTCTTCATGTTTACATTTAACGGCGGTTTTGTTCTTCAGCATTATGGCATTTGGCCCATTTATGCAATTATCTTTTTCACCGGAATAGCCAGGGCATTTATAGCACCCTCCTTTTTTGCATTTCTCTCGCAGATCGTCCCTCGCGAAGATTATCCTAATGCCACAACCTGGAACAGTACTGCATGGCAAATAGGTGCCATTACAGGGCCTGCAATTGGTGGTGTTTTATTTGGCTTGATTGGTGTAGGAAGAAGCTACCTAACTGATTTTATATTGATATTAATTTCATTGGTGCTATTCGCTTTTATCAAATCACGCCCTATTCCGGAACGGGTAAAAAAAGAGCCGCTTTTTCAAAGCCTTTCCACCGGAATAAAATTTGTATTCAGCGACCAGGCTATATTGGGAGCATTGTCACTCGATCTGTTCGCGGTATTGTTTGGCGGAGCAGTTGCCTTGCTACCACTATTTTCCAAACTTATTTTACATGCCGGGCCAATAGGATTAGGTATGCTTCGTGCAGCTCCTTCCATAGGTGCGGTTATTATGGGAACTATTATGGTCTATCGCCCCCCGCTTAGAAATGCAGGCAGAAATATGCTGTTTGCGGTTGCTTGTTATGGCGTCTGTATGATATTATTCGCACTCTCTACCAGTCTTGCCCTTTCAGTGTTTTTGCTTGCACTTAGTGGAGCATTCGACAGTGTTAGTGTAATTATCCGTGCCACTATTTTACAACTTCGCACACCTGATGAAATGCGCGGAAGGGTTTCATCGGTGAACAATATTTTCATTGGTTCCTCCAATGAAATTGGCGAATTTGAATCAGGTGCAGTGGCAAAACTCATGGGGTTAATTCCGTCTGTTATTTTCGGTGGCTCTATGACCATTGTGGTGGTAGGCTTTACTTATTTGAAAGCTAAAACACTTAGGTCGCTCCATTTGGATACGAAGAAAGAATAATCAGCATCAATCCATAATGGGGTGAGATTGCTTCGTTCCTCGCAATGACGATTTAACGCTCTGTAGCTGCTTTCCAGCCCTAACGTCATTGCGAGGAACGAAGCAATCTCTTCTAAACTATGAGTATACTTAAAAACAAAAACACCCGCATTTTATTGCAGGTGTTTAATTTTCTTAGTAAGCTCCTGGAGGAGGAGGAGGTGGTGGTGGCGGATATGGCCCAAACCTTTGCCTGCGTGGGATACGGTTCTTATGTGGGTTAAAAGTATAAGCCAGTGTAAATACAACATTCGAAATATTGGTCTTTAAAGTGGAAGGAGCAGCTTCTGAATACATCTGATATTGTTCGCTGTACTGCATAAGTGAATAAGCAAAATCGAACGATACATTATTTACTTTTAATCCTATACCCGCAGAGTAGGTATTACGTATTCCGGTATAACCTACCGAACTGCTATAGGGGTTGCCGTAGATTGCGTATCCGGCCCGGAAACTCACAGGATATAAAACCCATTCAAAACCGAATTTAAGGTTGCTGGCTTGCATAAAATCTTGACTTATAGCAGTATTAACCAAAGAGGTATAATTAGGAGCCAGGTTAGGATCGGATGAATTAACCTGAATGGTGGAATAATTAACATATTCATAATCGGCGCTAAGTATACCCTGATTATCAATGATCACTGCAACTCCACCAATGGCCTTTAACGGAGTTGTCAGGTTATATCCATAACTAACATTACCACCCCAGCCTGAGTATTCCCCCCCGGTTCCGGAATATAAAGAGGTGCCGTATTTAGTGTCCCATGACGTCGAAAAATTATCGGTCATACTGAAGAAAGTAGGTGAATGAATAGCACCGCCTATCCTCAACCAGTCCATAATACGGTAAATAAAACCGAGTTTAAAATTATATCCAAGCCCGGAAGTATTCAGGGTACTGGTAAGGGTATAA
>DATHNK010000448.1:0-2890 GCA_035486075.1 Bacteroidia bacterium | reverse complement strand
CTTATATCCCTTCCCTGGCTGTACATTTTACCTGTGGGGGTCATGCCAAAATCCGGGATGGTAACGAGCAACAGTTTACTTTTATCGGGTAATAAAGACTGTACATGGTCTATTATATAGGTAAGGTTTTTATGGAAAGACCCAGAATCAACCCCTTGAACCCAATCGTTTACACCTATCAGCAGGGTAACAAAATCAGGCTTAAGATGATCAAATACAGGCAATTCCTTTTCTATTAAGTCTTCAGTGGTCCACCCAGTTACGGAAGGGTTGGCCGATAGAACTATATTTATCCCATTATCTTTAAGCTGTTTCGTTAATAGATCTGGAAAGGCTTCGCCAGGTTTAGCTCCTTCACCAATAGTATATGAATCGCCTAAGGCGACATACTTTATAGGCTTAGTCTCTTTTTCAATATCTTTCATAGCAGTGGTAATGCAAACAATAGCTAATATAGATAAAGATAGTATCCGCTTTTTTATCATATTGCAAAAATAAGGCTTTCCCAATTACTCATTTTAAATATCTTTGCAGCCCTTTTTGACTCCGTAGCTCAGCTGGTAGAGCAAAAGACTCTTAATCTTTGGGTCGTGGGTTCGACCCCCACCGGGGTCACAACATTAAAGGGTTTGATAAACAGGCGTTTTTCAAACTCTTTTTTGTTTTCCAAAGCCGCCTAAAATTATCGGGTGCGGTCAGGGTGCGGTTTCGGGTGCGGTTTTATAAGGTAAGCCCCTTTTTAAACAAGATTTACAGGCAGTTGCTCCAAGATAAATTCAGGTTAACTTTAAGCTGCTGATAATTATATCTCATAATTCGCCGTCAATACTTCCATTTTAGTTTTCATTTTCACTTTCGGATTCCCCGCCATGCAAACCTGCTTCACAATCTTTTTCTGATGCCAGTTATTCTCTTTTGCATATTTGGCAAGGATTTCAAATGGGTAGGAACTTAATAAAAATTTCCCTTTGATTTCTGATAATTGAATTAGTAATTTCTCAAAATCAATTTTTTCATATCCTCTATAATGCCCTTGATGGGAACCTATGTATGGCGGATCGACATAAAAGAACGACTCGGCGCTATCCCGGGAACGAATGGTATAAATCGCCTCTCTATTTTCGATCTGCGTATTTTCAAGACGTTTGGCATATTGCTCAACGGAAGCAAGCCGTTTGTTGTGTGTTTTTCTTTCGGGTGAATTGGTGTTTTTACTGAAGTTCCATGTACTCCCAAGTATTGAGCCGTAGCTTTGGGTTGCCAGTACCCATACAGCCCAAGCCCGCGCCACTTCTGTAAAAAAGTCAGGATATTGGTAGATGACGCAAGCCTTTCTATGTAATTCCCTGCTACTTAAACTAACCTTAATCTCCTGCTCCAGTTCCTTAAATTGTGTTTTGACTACTTTGTAAAAATTAATCAGTTCTCCGTTGTTGTCGTTTATGACTTCAATTTCCGAACGCTCTTTGGCAAAGAAGATTGCCCCTCCTCCAAAGAATGGCTCACAGTATAGTTTGTGAGGTGGAATGAGGGGCAGTATTTCTTTTTTCATTAATTGCTTCCCACCATAGTATGAAAGTGGCGGTTTCATATTAATGCTCATCCCCTTCTTCCTCTTTTTCAATAATGGGGAATGCCGGATTATTCTCTAAGACATAGAAGTTGGTAAAAGGCTGTTGAAATAATCTAATATACATTCGACCATCGGCGGCGGTTTTAAGAATACCGGCCTTGTAAAATTGCCTCTTCTTTTCTCCGTCTTTCTCATAAATTCTCATCGTATAAATTCCTAATACTTGCATAATATCTATTCTTTTAATGTTGCTAATAATGGCTGTGGGACAACACAGCGTTTGATTCAGAGTTTAATAGAGCAGAGACTTCGGGAAAAGAATGAAAAATTGCTGTTTTCGTCAACTGCATTTTTCTACAAGTTGCATTCCGGCGGCAATGGCTTCAACCATTTTCCCGTAATAGGTATCCTTGTTTAATTTGTCATTGTCCATGAATGTTAGCTCGGGATATTTTTGAATTAAATATTTTGATAACTCCTTTCTACTTCCCGATTCGCATTTTTCTTTCAAGAATGAAAGGTCGCTTTTAATAACGAGAATATGTTTTGCCTTTGCCATTTTTTCGATGGAGGAAATTAATTGCAGTACTTTTTTTGATTGTCTTTTGTCGGATTTTGGAATCTTTACCGCAATGGCATTTACTTCGTGGAGTTCTATTGTCTCCTTAATGAAATTTAAAATACGTTTCATTTTTGACGGACTGTATTTTTCTCTAAATGTTTTCACTTGATAATCTATAAGGCCCCCACTTTGAAATACGGCTAAGCCGTTATCAATTGTTCCTGGCGCAATCCCCAAAACGATGTGATGTTTTGTTATAGCTTTGTTCATTGCTTAATTATTTGTTGGTAATTTGTCCCCGCAATTCCTCCAGCACATTGCTATATAATTCCTCAAATGAAACTTGGTACAGCAATAAAAGCTTGCAGATATTTACAAGGTTAGGGTTACCAATTCCTTTTTCCCATCGGCATAAAATACTAGGAGATGGAAGCGAGAGTTTCTGTGCTGCTTCTCTTTGCGAAAGTTGTTTCTTTCTCCGGTATCTCTTGAGGGGAAGGGGTCTTTTTAATTGTGCTTCGACGTGCAACATAAAAAATAAACTACCAGATTGGGGTTGGTAGGTATAGCATGAAAAATTGCTCTATTCAGCAACGTATTTTGATACATGGGAATAGGCAATAATTCCTATGTATTACAACCATATTGAGGATAAGAAAATCCTAAAAAAGAGATTAAGTAAACCTAATTCGTTTCTCTTCCGGCAACTGCCCTTCGTTTACCTGGATATTTTGCAATAGTTCTCCATAGACCTG
>DATHNK010000447.1:0-3141 GCA_035486075.1 Bacteroidia bacterium | reverse complement strand
TTCTCAGTTTGTAATACTGAAAAAAGTTTTTTATTATTACGGTCGCGTATTGGATACAGTAGGAACTGTAGCGTGTTTCAAGCCATTTCTTATATTTCACAATATCATTTGATGTATATTGTTCTATAGGCTTCTCGCCACAAATCTCAAGAAAACGATTAAGCCAAATTCTATAACTAATACTTGCCCTGACGGCATACGTAGCCTTCCATTCCAAATATTCCTCTATTTTTTCCTTCATAAAAACATAAGACCCGCCGGGACAAAACCGGCGGGCCTTATGCTGCACATATAAATACATGCAGAGTTCATAATACATTAAACTTTAAAAAAGTAAAGAGTATGTACTAAATAAGTAGCCACCATTGTTTGTCCCCCTTCAATGGACTGATTGAAGGCGTCCCGATAAACGGGCAACGGTTCTATTAACTTTTAAGGATTTAAGTATACCAGGTCTGCTACTATTTTGTCAAGAGAGTAAATTTTGATATACTTTATGAATGTCAAAGGAATTTGATGAGTGGAATATTCAAAAGAAAAGTATTAATGCAGAACCCGAAGGCAGACTTTACCGCAAACGAGAGGTTTGGTGGTGTTCACTTGGCATTAATGTCGGTTTCGAACAAGACGGTTCAGGCAAAAACTATCAGCGACCAGTAATTATATTAAGAGGGTTCAGTAAACAAGTTTGCTTGATTGTTCCACTCACAACATCAAAGAAAACTAACCCTTACCATGTTCCAGTTGGTATAATTGAAGGCAAGCCTGCATTTGTCATAATTTCCCAAATCAAATTGATAGACACAAAAAGACTTGAGAATAAAATTACAGTTTTGGATAAAGCAACTTTTGAAAGTATACGAAAAGCCGTCAAAGCATTACTATGACGGCTTCCCTTTTTTCTCCCTCCGTGGAGGGCAGCCCGAAGGCATTTATACCCCTATTATAGTCTATGAGTAAATATTGTCAACTTGATACTATCCCCAACCACTTGACAGCGATTCCCTCTTAGGCTACACTCCTCCCGAACAAAATTCTTAAACAATTAAATCTTTTTATTATGAGTGAAACAACGGTGAAGCGGGATGTATATTCTATCGTTACAGATAGGATTATTTCGCAATTAGAACAAGGGAGTATCCCCTGGCGTAAACCATGGAGTGATGCGGGACAACCCAGAAACCTTATTACCATGAGGCCATATAGGGGCATGAATGTCTGGTTACTTGGCTCATTGGGTTATGAGCTCAATTTATTCCTGACCTTTAAACAGGTCAAGGAATTAGGCGGAACAGTCCGCAAGGGTGAAAGGTCACATATGGTGGTCTTTTGGAGACGAAAGCCTAAGGAGATGGAGAAGAATGATGGGGAAAAGGAAATCAAGGTAGTTTCCATGCTTCGATACTATCTTGTCTTTAATGTCGCCCAATGCGATGGGCTTCCTAAAGAAAAAATTCCGGTAAACACACGTGAGGTTTTTAGTTTGGAACAGTGTGAAAGAATTGTTACTGAAATGCCACAGTGTCCACCAATCAGGTTTGAAAAGCACCAAGCCTTTTACAACCGTGAGCATGATTATGTGAATATGCCACGCTTGGAAACATTTAAAAGCAGTGAAGAGTATTACAGTACCCTTTTTCATGAGTTAGTGCATAGTACTGGACATCCAGGCCGATTAAATCGTAAGGAGTTGATGGAAAGCAAAGGCAAGAATACTGAAAAGTATGCAATGGAAGAACTTACTGCGGAAATTGGAGCATGTTATCTTAAATCTTACGCTGGGCTGTCAGACGATTATTTTAAATACAATGTAGCCTATATCAAGGGCTGGTTAGAGGGACTCCGCAATAACAAGCGGTTTATTTTTTATGCGAGCAGTGCGGCACAGAAAGCAACGGATTTCATTTTACACGAAGTACGTGAAAATGAATCGGAGGATGAACAGAATTCCCAGATTGAAAACAATTAATTTTTTTATTA
The DNA here is from genome assembly GCA_035486075.1 of Bacteroidia bacterium. Taxonomy (GTDB): domain Bacteria; phylum Bacteroidota; class Bacteroidia; order JABEUT01; family JABEUT01; genus JABEUT01. The sequence continues at coordinate 1,161 of DATHNK010000447.1, read as the reverse complement.
TGGAATATTTAGAGTTAAAAGTGCTGCCGGAATCCCCTACTGTTATTATGAATGACAAGGATGAAGTTATAGGGAATATTTCAGTTAATGGGGTTGGCGAGGTTCAAAAGAACAGAACCAAACATATTGCCAAAGCCATTAACAGCTATGAGCTACTTATTGATGCGTTAATGATGATTCATTTAGAACTTGATAATGGTGGGGCGGATAAAGCGAAAGAATTAGCTTGTGATGCCTATTACAAGGCGACTAAGGAGGTAAGGTATGGCTAGTTACGAAACTCCAAAACGTCGGAAGAAAGTGTATTATTCATTTCGACATTCACGCTCCCCTCTTGCTAATAAACCAAGCGGAAAACTGTATCCTGTAATCCACTTAGCCGGGAATTATCTTGCGGAATCTGATTTCAAAATTGGAGATGCGATTGAAGTTTCATTAAAACGGGGGAAAATTGTGATTACAAAAGCGCCATTGAGTGATGAATAAATCGAAGCCTGACGAAATTTCGTCAGGCTTTTTTATGAGTCAGGGATTTTTACTTTTTTTCTCTTGCACTCGCATAGCAGCTAATTTTTGGTCTGTAACTCCTCGCACATAAGCAGTAATATCATTCCAATTTATTTCAGAAAGTTTATTTTGTCTTGGAAAATGTATTGTAAAAGTCTCTTGGTTTATATTTGCAGCAGGCTTAACGTCTTTTAGCATTATCCAGTATGCCTCGTCCTCTTCCGCAATATATTTGACCAGCATACAAACCCTGACATTATTCCACAGATAATTATAGGTAGAAACCTTTATCCGCCCTCGTTCGGTATTGTTTAATGTATTACATTCCTCAGATGATTTTAATTGAACTATTAAATCCAACCCTCTATATTGCTGGTTTTCGCAGATCTCAATATTCAAATCTTGACCATAGTCTTTATTAGGTATCGAAACAGTCCAGTTCGAAGGTAGACATTGCCTAAAAAAATTCTCCGATTTTTGTTCTAAGGTATGGTTAGTGTGTCTTTCAGGGAATTGCATATGCAGTATTTATTGTTGTGAATTAGCCCAATTATCAGGTATAGACAATAGCTCTTGTATGCTTTTTTTATTCACAATAGTAGCTTTCCTATCTCCCTCAACATAGGTAATTTCAAATTTTGAATAATCTAATTT
>DATHNK010000446.1:0-5453 GCA_035486075.1 Bacteroidia bacterium | reverse complement strand
CGATACCAGGGTTAAATCTATTTGTTGTTTGATATCTTTAAATAATGGAATGCCATTCCCTAAGATGACCGGAAATACAAATATCCAATACTCATCAATCAATCCTTCTTGAGTAAGAGAACGCACCACACCCGGGCTGCCGAATATTTGAATGTTTTTGCCTTCCTGCTGTTTTAATTTTTTCAGTTCTTCCACTACATTTTCCCTTATGATAGTGGTATTTGGGGCTTCAGCGCTTTTTAATTTGGTAGACAACACATATTTATTCACTTGATTATACCAATGGGAGTGCTGTTTATCATGTGCCGATGCATTAGGCGCATCGCCGGCAGTCGGCCAGTAAGATTGCATAATGTAATAAGTGCCTTTGCCATATAATGCTGCGTCGGCCGCCTCGCATAAGGATGCTGACATGTCAAAAAACTCCTGATCTACTTTGAACATTCTGAGATCTCCTTCCGCGCTTGCTGTAAAGTTATCCAGCGACATGATGATGCTTGAAACTATCTTTCTCATTTTGTTATTTTTAAGGTTGTTTGAATATTGATGTGTAACTAATCGGTTACAAATATATATATGAAACTGATTGGTTACGCAAATTATTTATCAAATTTTTATGAAAATTGCTTATCTCATTGCTTTACAGAACAAAATATTTCTTAGATTTGCATAAGAAAAAAGCATGATGACACCAGTTGGAGGTTTTTTAGATAAGGCAAGAGGTTTAACAAAAAACCCTTTGGGGATAATTGCATTATTTATTTCATTAATATATGGGTTTGCATGTTTAGTTCTTAGTACGAGTCTATCTAATTTACATGATTCAAGTGAAAGATTGCCTTTAATTTGGTTTATTATTGTTTTTCCAATTATCATTTTATTGGGGTTTGTTTTTTTAGTAGTAAAACATCATGAAAAACTATACGCACCAAGTGACTACTCTGACTCCGAATCGTTTATGAATACATTTAAATATAAAAATGGTTTTCAGAACTTACAATTTAATGTTACAAAAGAGAATCTCCATGAAAAGATTGATATAAAAAAAGCAATATTAAAATCCGAGAATATTGATTTTAATGATGTTCTATTTTCAGAAAATGGTAAAAAAAATCTTGACTTAGCCAACAAAACATTTGATGCTGTGAGTAGTACTTTATCTGATTTACTTAACAAGGGGATTATAACTTCATGGGGATTTGGAGTTGAAGCGCCTGAATATTACATATTCGAATTTTACTTTAATAAAGATTTATTGATGGATTCTAAATCCGATGAAGAATTAATAATTCTACGTGTTACTGAAGTAAAGAAAAATATATACTCAATTATAGGTATTGGTAAAGGCATAATTGAGACTAATCCCGATAAATTCGCAAAATCACTTAAAAACTACATACTATATAACCATCTTCCAAAAATTATGAAACCAGAGGAACTAAAGAAAATCCAGTAGCTTTATTTTACTTCTCCATCACCTCTTTCAACTTCTTTAATCCCTTTTCAAAATCTTTTCCAATCATTTTTTCCATATTCATAAAGAGGCGCATCACCTTCATGGGGTATTTAACATCATTATAAAATCCCCATTTCACCTTGGTTTGGTTACCGGAAACAGATTCGGTAGTGAAATAGGCATTGGCCACATTATCCCAGGGTTTCAAAAAATGAATTTGCATATCCACACGCTCGCCCTCTTTAATAGCAGTTATAGATTGTTTGCCATGCCCCACTTGTTTGTGGTTGCTCTCCCAACCTGAAACAAAACCTACGGTTCCGTCTGTTCCGCTGAATTCCCTTTTCATGCCGGGGTCTAAACTCATCCAAACGGCAAAGTTGTCCTGGTTTTTTATATGCTTCACATAATCAAACACCTCTTGTTTGGGTTTGTTGATAGTTACTTCACGTTCCACCTTAAATTTATTAGTGGTGAAAAGTGCAATCACAAAAGGGATTGCAATAATGCAGAGTATAATGAGTAGAATTGTCATGATAATGGGGTATTGGTTTGTAGTATAAAAATAAAAAATATTCCTAAAAATGCGATAAACTATCTGTGGAATCCTGATTGTATGACTAACGAAATAGTAACACTTAACCCTTGCGCTTCAACTTCCTGGCTTTAACTTTCACAATTTTCCCGTTTCTCGATATAATTAAGTAATCGTCCGTTTTTTTGCGCTCTTCAATAAGCCTGTCAACAGCAAGTTGCATGCCTTTTAATATTTTTCCACGAAGAACTTTATTACTTTCCATTTCTATAATTCTTGATCAGATGCCAAAGTTCGGCATTATAAATTGATTTTTCCGACTTTTTAAACTTTCCACTCACAGTTTCACACACACATTTTTCGCCTCAGTAAAAAACCTGAGCGCTTCCCAACCACCCTCGCGGCCAACACCGGAGTTTTTCATTCCTCCGAAAGGGGTACGTAAATCACGCAGCAGCCAGCAGTTTACCCACACAATACCAGAACGGAATTGTGCCGCCATTTTATGCGTGCGGGTTAGGTTTTCTGTCCATAGCATAGATGTGAGTCCGTACTCCGTGCCATTGGCTAATTCAATTGCTTCTTCCTCAGTTTCAAAAGGCATAATGGTAACTACGGGACCGAAAATTTCTTCTTTGTTGGTACGGCAGTTTTGTGGCAGGCCTTCAATTATGGTTGGTTCAATATACCAGCCATCACTGTGTTCTCCGCTCATCTTAATAGCTTTGCCCCCACAAAGAATTTTACCGCCTTCCGATTTTGCAATTTCGATATAAGACAATATTTTTTCGTAATGAGGTTTGGAAACAATTGCCCCGAGTTTAGTATCATTATCAAGCGGAGGGCCGACCACCAATGCTTTTATTTTTTGTACAAATTCATCGCGGAATTTTTCATATACAATCTTCTCGACCATGATGCGTGAACCACACAAACATATTTCTCCCTGGTTACTAAAAGAAGAATCCAATGTTGTTTTCATCATCTTATCCCAATTGCAATCGGAGAAAATAACCACAGGGTTTTTACCGCCCAATTCCAGTGAAATTTTTTTGAACATAGGTGCTGCAACACTTGCAATATTTTTTCCCGTTGCTGTTCCGCCCGTAAAAGAAATAGCTTTTATATCGGGATGAGAAACAATGGCACTTCCTACTTTACCTCCCAGTCCGTGTAGGATATTAAATACCCCTTTTGGGAAGCCAATTTCCATACAAAGTTGAGAGAGCATGTAAGCAGTCATAGGAGTAATTTCTGAAGGTTTTGAAACCACACAACATCCGGCAGCCAATGCCGGGGCTACTTTCCATGTGAATAAATAAAGTGGCAAATTCCAGGGGGAAATGCAACCTGCAATACCAACCGGGTCGCGGAGTGTATAGTTAATGGCATGTCCGTCCATAGAGTGAGCCTCTGATGGAAAATGCAAAATACCTGTCGCAAAAAAACGCAGGTTACTCACCGCTCTTGGTATATCTACAGACCTTGATAACCAAAGCGGTTTACCATTATCTATAGATTCTGCAAGCGCAAACTGTTCCAGTCTTTCTTCAAGTACATCCGCAAGTTTCATCATCCATTTGGAGCGGTCATCTTTTCGCATAGTGGACCAGCTAGGAAATGCTTTATTTGCAGCTTCCACGGCCTTTTGCACATCTTCTTCATCTGAATCGGGAATAAGAGAATAAACCTTTCCGATAGATGGATTATAATTGTCAATATACATTCCACTTTTTGGCGCAACCAATGCGCCATCAATATAATTCTGCAGTTTTTCCATAATGAATGTTTCCGATAAATTGGAATAATGCAAAGATAAGGTTTAAGCGATTCTCTTAATAATGCGATATTTGCCTTAATAAGTATATCAAAGTGGCAGCCATAGGTTATTATCTTGCTTTACCTTTTATTTACCTCCTTTCTTTATTGCCATTTCCAATACTCTATTTGGTTTCCGATGGGCTGTACGTCATTTTATATTACATCGTAGGCTATCGAAAAGAAGTAGTTTATCGAAACCTGTGCAATTCCTTTCCGGATAAAAGCGATGCTGAGATCAAAAAAATACGTAAGGCTTTTTTCCACTACCTCTGCGACCTCACCCTGGAGACATTTAAAACCCTTACCATTAGCAAAAATGCCATGTTGAAGCATTGCAGCATTCATCCGGACACGCTGAAACTTTTTGCCAAACTGGCCGGGGAAAATAAATCTTTCATTCTCGTAATGGGGCATTGGGGTAATTGGGAATGGGCAGGCAACAGTTTTAGCTTGTTGTGTAAACATCATCTTTATGTTATTTACCATCCCCTTAGCAACAAGTATTTCGATGGGTTAATGTACCGTATGCGTACCATATTCGGAACCGGATTAATTGCCATGAAAGATACTTTTCGGGAAATGGCTGGTAAACGTAATGAATTAAGCGCAACTGCTTTTATTGCCGATCAAACCCCTTCACCGGAAGGTGCATTTTGGACTAAATTTCTTAACCAGGACACACCTGTTTTTAAAGGAACAGAAAAAATTGCACAACGATTCAATTATCCGGTAATATATGGACGTGTTAAGAGAATAAAGCGGGCGTATTATGAAATTTCCGCTGAATTGCTGTTTGAAAACCCTGCCCAAACAGAACCTGATATAATATCAAAGTCACATACAGAAGCACTGGAAAAAGATATACTTGCACAACCCGAGATATGGCTATGGTCGCACCGGAGGTGGAAACATAAAAAACCTAACGGAAATTGAGTTATATTTGCATCTTATCTTACGTAAATGTTAACAGGTAAAGAACTCATCTTAGCAACCAAAGATTATGCCAAAGAAGATAGGGCAAAGTCTTGGTTTTATGCACTTTCCACACTTTTTTTGTTAGTAGCGGCACTCACAGGGACCATTATAGCCCACTTCTTTATAGCCCGTTTGGCTTGCAGCATCCTGGCCGGGTTATTAACCATTCGTATGTTTGTAATATACCATGATTATGAGCATCATGCGATACTAAATAAATCGAAACTGGCCCATTATATCATGACTGCCTTCGGAATTTATGTAATGGCACCGGAAAGTATATGGAAACGCTCTCATGATTACCATCATAAGCACAACTCCAAGTTATTCACTTCAAGTATCGGTTCTTATCTTATTATTACTAAAGAAAAATTCCAAAGCCTTTCAAGGTCAGAGAAATATGCTTACTTGGTTTCCCGCCACCCGGTTACCATAGCATTTGGCTACTTCTCCATGTTTATGATAGGCATGGCAATGCAATCGTACCTTAGTAATCCCAAAAAACACAGAGATTCACTGATCGCCTTAATCTTACATCTTGTATTAAACGTAACCGTATTCTTTTTCTTTGGATGGAAGGTTTGGCTGCTTACCATTATCATTCCATTCCTCACGGGAGATGCCATAGGAGCCTATCTCTTTTATGCCCAGCATAATTTTCCCGGT
>DATHNK010000445.1:0-3935 GCA_035486075.1 Bacteroidia bacterium | reverse complement strand
TTTATCACGGCGGACAAATATTCTACATTTTTACCCAAGGCTGGGATATCAAAGCTTTCCCTTTTTATTTAGTCCTCAGCATTATTACCGGCTTTTATTCGCTCTATGTTTTGAAAAGTATATCCTATTCTGCCAATGTATTAGATGGGATTAAAAACCCCTATAAAAAAGCTTTGATAGGCGGAATTGCATTAGGGGGTGTTATTTTTTTGCTGCCACCACTCTATGGAGAAGGTTACCATACCGTGCAAATGCTGCTTAATTCAGATTATACAAGGCTATTTGACAGCGGGCTTCTTTTCAAATTCCACGACAGTAAATACGCGTTGCTGTTTATTACGATTGCCATACTTTTAATAAAAATATTTGCCACACAGCTCACCATGAGTGCCGGTGGTAACGGCGGTTTCTTTGCTCCTTCACTCTTTATGGGTTCGATGATCGGGTTCTTTTTTGTGTACAGCGTAAACTATTTTGACATTGGCAAAATAATGGGTATAGATAAATTAAACGAACCCAATTTTATTGCAGTTGCCATGGCAGGCTTAATGAGCGGAGTAATGCATACTCCTTTAACGGCTATATTCTTAATTGCTGAAGCTACAGGCGGCTATACTTTGCTTGTCCCATTAATGATAGTATCTTCTCTTTCTTTTCTTATTTCAAAATATTTTCACCCGCAGAGTATTTATCAGAAGCACTGAGATTAGGGGCAGAGACTTACATCATCTCTTGCTGTACTTCCTTCACCTCGGGAACCATGCGTGTGAGCAATTGCTCCACTGCAGATTTCAGGGTTTTGGTAGAGGAGGGGCATCCGCTGCAAGAGCCGCTTAATTGCAATTTAACAACACCGTCTTTAAAAGAGCGGAAAAGTATTATGCCACCATCGTTTTCAACAGCGGGTTTTACGTATTGTTCAAGGGCTTCTATAATTTTGTTTTCGGTTTCACTACTCGGTTCGGTATGGTCCAACTGGGTGGCCTTTATGGCTTCCATCGTAGTAGTTTCAGAAGTAATTTCTTCCGGTTTTACCACGATATTATTCCACACTTTACCGCCATTCTGCAGATATTCTTTTATATAATCACGCACATCAAAAACCACATCATCCCACATGGCTTTTTCATTTTTAAGGATGGTGATAAAATTCGAACTGATAAAAATACCTTTTACAAATGCCAGCTCATAAAGTTTTTGCGCCAGCGGTGAGGGACCGGCTTCATTCGATTTCAAAAACTCAAACTGAACGCCTTCGGGAACCAGCATTTTATCTGCGACAAATTTCATCGCATTGGGGTTTGGAGTCATTTCAGCGTATATGGATACTATCTTAAATTGAGACATGGGTAGGTTATAGGGTGCAAAGTTAGACAATTCAGATATACTCATTATAGATATTACTGGATAGCCCTATCGTCACTGCGAGGAACGAAGCAGTCTCTATACCACTGAGATTGCTTCGTTCCTCGCAATGACGAATTGACGCTCTGTATGTTATTGCAATTTTTATTCCTATTTTTGAAGGATGAATTTACCATCCCATCTTCTTAACAGGCCGTTGATGAGTTCGCTAAACTACCGGGTGTAGGCAAACGGACCGCTTTGCGCTATGTATTGTATTTGCTCAAGCAGGAAAAATCGGAACTGATGAAATGGTCGGAAACGATTGCCAAACTCTCGGAAGATATAAAGTATTGCTCCGTTTGTTTTGCTATTTCCGAAGACCCTGTATGTACTATATGCTCGAATCCCGCACGCGACCATACAACTATATGCGTAGTGGAGGATATCCGCGACCTTATTGCTCTTGAAAACACATCGCAATATCATGGAACCTATCATGTACTGGGCGGGATAATTTCTCCAATAAACGGAATTGGCCCCATGGATCTAAAAATAGAGCCTCTCATAAAAAGAGTGGAATCCGGCGATGTGAAAGAGATAATTATGGCTTTACCATCTACTATGGAAGGTGACACTACTAATTTTTATCTCTATAAAAAGCTCGCCCCTTTTAATGTAACTATGAGTACCCTTTCACGTGGTGTATCGGTAGGTGATGAATTGCAATATGCCGATGAAGTAACCCTTGGTCAATCGATTATCCTGAGGGTGCCTTATGAATCTTCTGTTGTTCGTAAATAGCTCGATACGCGAATGAAGCTATCCGTAATAATTGTCAACTATAATGTAAAGCATTTTCTGGAGCAATGCCTCTATTCTGTGAGGAAAGCAGCATCCCCCAACCCCTTAAATAGGGAGAAGGGGATAGCGGTGGAAGTTTGGGTAGTGGATAATAACTCTGTAGACGGATCAATCGAAATGCTGAAGGAGAAATTCCCGGAAGTAAAACGGATAGAGAACAAAAAAAATGCCGGATTTTCGGTTGCCAATAACCAGGCCATAAAGCAAGCCAATGGGCAATATGTATTACTTCTTAATCCGGATACCATTGTGGAAGAAGAAACCTTTTCCAAAACAATTGCATTTATGGATGAACACCCTGATGCAGGCGCTTTAGGGGTAAGAATGATTGATGGCAAAGGCCATTTTCTGCCGGAATCAAAACGGGCATTACCGACTCCGGAAGTGGCTTTTTATAAAATATTCGGACTCGCTTTTCTATTTCCTAAATCTAAAAAATTCGGTAAATACCATCTCACCTATCTTTCGCAAGATGAGGTGAACAAAGTAGATGTTCTATCGGGTGCATTTATGCTCATCCGCAAAGCTGCTCTTGATAAGGCAGGATTACTCGACGAAACTTTTTTTATGTATGGCGAGGATATTGATATATCTTACCGCATCACACAGGCCGGGTATAACAATTACTATTTTCCGCTAACACGCATCATTCACTATAAAGGCGAAAGCACTAAAAAGAGCAGTGTTAATTATGTAATAGTGTTTTATAACGCCATGCGAATTTTCGCCCAAAAACATTTTGCGCATAAAAACGCCAGGCTCTTTTCTTTCCTGATGAATATGGCCATATTTTTCCGCGCATCCATAGCCATTTTGCATCGCTTTATCAGCAAAATGATTTTGCCTGTAATTGATTTTATCACCATTTATGCGGGGTATTATTTCATTTCGCTTTTCTATGCCAATATCAAATTTTCTTCGGAAGAATATTACTCCCGTATTTTCCTTTTGCTTATTCTTCCCTGCTATATAATTATCTGGTTATTCTGCATACTTTTCAGTGGTGGATACGACAAACCTGTAAAACAATGGAAAATAATAAGAGGCATACTATGGGGGGCTGGTTTCATATTAATTATGTACGCGCTCTTACCCGATGCTTTCCGTTTCTCACGCGCCCTTATATTAATAGGAACAGTCTGGGTAATTACTGCACTTACAACCATTCGTGCTCTTTTAATGGGTTTTAAAGTGAAAGGCTTTGCGAAATACAACCGCCGCCTATTAATTATTGGTGAGGATGAAGAAAGTAAACGTGTACATAGTCTGCTGGAGAAAACAGGAGTTAAAATTGAAGAACTGCTATATCTTGGACCTGACGAAGGTCAGAATGGGGAATACTTCAGCAAATGGAGCGAAACAGTTAAAATTTATAACATTAACGAAGTGATATTTTGCGCCAAGAGCCTGTCCTCTCAAACTATTATGGATGCCATGTCCACCATATCTGCGCCTGAACTGGAGTTTAAAATTGCCCCTCCTGAAAGCTGGGCCATAATTGGCAGTAACTCCATTCACACATCGGGCGAGTTGTATATGATAGATATACATGCTATTAACACTGTCCCCAATGTGCGTAACAAACGCCTTTTTGATGTTGTGCTTAGCCTGCTTTTGCTGGTATTGAGCCCCCTGTTGTGCTGGATTCAAAGAAATCCGTTTGGGTTCTTTGGGAATATATTCTGGGTATTGATAGGCGAAAAATCATGGGTAGGGTATTCTCTTGC
>DATHNK010000444.1:0-9639 GCA_035486075.1 Bacteroidia bacterium | reverse complement strand
AATGACAATCTCATTGAATTAATACGTGCCGCTCCACTTCCTGATAAACCATTCTCCGCTTATAAGCAATAATAGTAAAAAGAATACCCATTTCAAATCTATTAGCGGTAAGTAAGATGTGTGTGTATAAATAACAGGTTTAATATCCTCTTTTGCATCAATCAATTTAGGCAGATCAGATAGCTGATTCGGGAAGAGCATTTTTCCTCCATGCTCTTTGGCAAGCTGGTAAAGGAGTTGGTGGTCTGCAACGGTATTGGTAGCTTCTACTTGTACCGGAGTAACAGTAAATTCTCCTTTGGAAGTATATATCTGTGTTCCCTGTTTCACCTGTGCGGCATAGTGGTAAGAGCCAGCCTGCAACTCTCCTGCATTCAGATGGTAGGCATTGGATGTACGGTTAAATATGTAAGAAAAATTCTTTCCATCGCTGTTTGTAATAACAATGCTTACCTCCGGGTCATTCACCAGTTGATAGCTTGGGTTGTAAAGGTCAGCATCCATTTCCACAGGCTCATCTTCCTTAAAACTGTTAGGGGTATGTATGCGGAAGAAGCTCTTATCCTCTTTCACGGCCAGGTACTGTACAATTTTATTGATCAATTCATTAAAGAAGCGGTTGTTTTTATGGTCAGCATAATCCTTCAACCTCCATCTAAAAATCCCTTCTCCGGCTATAACACAACTCTTTTCGCTACCGCTCAGGTTGAATGCTATAAGAGGATAGTTAGTGGTTACGCTCTGAATTCTCTGGTAGCAAAGTACATTTAAGGATGGGCTTGAATTGTAATTCCCGAAAGGGGAGGAGAGGGCAGGTAACTGGCTGAAATAACTTCGTGAATCATCACTTAATGTAAACAATGAAAAATCTTTCGCAGGAACAGCCTCCGCATCGCTGGCTTTATCTCCCTGTGAAGTGACCTTAAATCCCTGGTTAAGCTTATTAAATGCGGGTATGTCCGATTCGCTGCCCAGAATGTAGATAGCTGGAATACCCAAATCGTTAATGTTTTTTATTATTTTCTGTAAGGGTTCAAAATTTTGAACCCCTACAGAGGGCAGTTGGTTCATTATTACCAACGAATATTTATTTATTTCTCCCGTAAATTTCTCCGGTGAGAAGGATTGGGCTTCAAATCCGTCGCTGCTGTTAATGCATTCCGCAATGGCAGCCACATCAGGATGCGGATTGGAAAGTATAAGTACTTTTTGTTTTTGGTCAAGCACTCTAATATATACATCTTTGCGGTTGTTCACAATATTTTCTTCTCCATTCACTACAGCTAGTTTAACAACGTAGTGCTTAAGTCCTGCTGTGGTTGCATTTAGTTGCACAGGAATACTTTGATGAAAAGACGGGGAGTTGAAGTTAATGGGTTTGGTAAAAAGTACCGGCTCAAGATTTTGAGCCCCTGCATCGTTTATTTCAGAGACTGTAAGGGTAGAGTTCTTGCCCTGCAACCTTGTAGCATCAAGGGTTATCTGCAATGGGAAGGTATTTCCTAAAAAGGCGGTCGGGTTATTATCTACTTTGGTAACCACAGCATCTACCTTCACGGTGGTATCGCCTAATGCTACAGTAAATATGCTGCACTTGAATTGTCTTGCCGCATAAATGGGATTATATCCTTTGTTATAAATACCATCGCTCGACAAAATTATTGCCCCGAGGTTTTTACCGTAATAGCGTTGGTTTACATCCTGAAACAAAGAAGAAATATCCGTTTCTTTTTCATCGTAACGGTAATTCATGGTGTCTTTAGGCTGCTCCCCGAAAGACATTACCCTCACATCGTACTTAGATGACAAGTCGCTGATTACCTTATCCCAGGCTTTGGGCAGATCTTGCCTATAAAACACCGAATCTTTATTGGATACAATAGATGCTGAATTATCCTGTGCTATAATTATGATAGGCTTTTCGGTGGTATTTTTCGTGCTTCTTATCAAAGGAGCGAGGAAAAGGAAAGCCAGTAGGGTTACTAACACAAACCTCAGTCCCGCTGCCAGCCAGCGCAAAAAAGGAGTAAGCCCAGATGTTTTTTTATCTTTATAGTAAAAAGCAAAAGCATAAATTCCGCCCAATAATGGGCAGAGCAGCAAGGCCCAGGATGAATATGCTATGTTGAATGACAAGTTATATTTTAGTTATAAGTTATGAGTTATAAGTTAAGACATTTGAGTTTCATGTGATTGTCATGCTGAACTTGTTTCAGCATCCCATCATAACGGAGAATAATAGTTTGCGATGCTGAAACAAGTTCAGCATGACTGTGGCAATTCATAAATAACCTATAACTCATACTTCTATGTCAACATCCCCCCGCAAACCTGTATCACCTGTCCTGTTATGTAACCTGACATACCCGAAGCCAGAAAAACCACTGCATTGGCAACATCTTCCGGCGTTCCGCCACGTTTCAGTGGTATGCCTTCCCTCCATTGCGCTACTACTTTTTCATCTAATGCGGCTGTCATTTCGGTTTCGATAAAGCCCGGTGCAACGGCGTTGCACCGTATGTTACGGGAGCCTAATTCCAGCGCAACAGATTTGGTAAACCCAATTATACCCGCTTTGGAGGCTGCATAATTGGATTGTCCTCCGTTGCCTCTTATCCCCACTACCGAAGTAATATTAATAATAGAGCCTTTGCGTTCCTTTAACATGGGCCGTTGTATGGCTTTGGTCATATTAAAAACCGATTTCAGATTGGCTTTAATAACCATATCAAACTGCTCCTCGCTCATGCGCATCAGCAAGCCATCTTTTGTGATACCGGCATTGTTTACCAAAATATCCACCTTGCCAAACTCTGCCAATACATCATTCACCAGTTGTTCCGATGCTTTATAGTCAGATGCATCTGAATGATAGGCTTTTGCCCTTACTCCTTTTGCTTGCAACTGAAGTTCCAGTTCTTTGGCTTTAGCCTCGGAAGAAAGGTAGGTAAATGCAACATTGGCACCATGTTCTGCCAGCAGCATGGCAATGCCGGTTCCTATGCCCCGAGAGGCTCCTGTTACAATGGCTGTTTGATTTTCTAAAATTTTCATAACAAAATCGGATTTATGTCGTAAAGAAGTATGAAGGAAAATTTGAATCGTTAAAGTGTGCGTGAAATTATATAAATAATAATTACCACGCCGTTCAAAGGAAGCCAAAAATTAACACCTAAATTATAATTATTGAATATGAACTACCCTGAAGGATTCTTAAAAAGGCTTACAGCCCAAGCTGGAAAAGGAGCTGCCGTATTAATTTTTATCACTAATCCGTTTTTACAAGCAAACGCCCAAAGCATTGAAGTGGGTGCCAAAGGTGGGTTAGGAACCGCCTTGTTTTTAAATGGAAACCTTTTGAAAGGCGGTACAGACCAACACTATGATTTTAGTCTTTCCCATAGTGAAGGTGTACATGGAGCCATAAATTTTCAGCATGGCTGCGGCCTTGAACTGGAAGTTTTAAGCGGTACCCTTAGCCAAGCCTATGCCGGCACTTTTACCAGGTATGGGGTATTGGCTACCAATAATACAGATTACTACCCCGGGGAGAGTTATTCATCTAAAACTGAAATAGGTTTTATTCAGATACCGGTACTTTTCCGTTATGAGCATGATGTTAATGGTAAATATTTTGAAGCAGGCCTGTCTTATGAAATCATAAATAGTGCAAGTTATTCAGCCACCTATAATTCCAACCCTCCTTTCAGCGAGAGTTATGATGTTACCGATCTTTACCCAAGCAGTAATTTTCTGGCAATTGTGGGCATGGGCTGGGATAAAAGAATGTCACATGAAAGCAATTTTTACTTTAATTTCGGTTTCCGTCTTACCTACGGCTTGTTTGATCTTGGCGGCGTAGATGGCCATGGGCAAGCTTTGCTAGGCCCTAATTCAGTTATCCTATATGAACAACAGCCCAAAGCCTATTATCCTACTTACAGCCCAACCCACTCCCTTGATTTGAGTGCGAATGTGGGCTTGTTTTACCGCTTTTATCCAAAAGCAATGATGCACAAAAGGAAAATAGATTTCTAATAAGTAGTTGATTATTGTCACCTGTCCGGCATTAGAAGAATTTCTTAATTTGTAAGATATTCACCTTTTTCTGTTGGGAATTACTCAAAATTATTATGTTTGTGGGCAATTAAAACACCTCAAACAATAATTATCCCATGAAAAAGACACTTTTTGTAGCCCTTATTTCAAGTTTCGGTTTGTATGCTTCCGCCCAAAGCCTGGATATGGGATTGAGAGGTGGCCCGGCAAGTACCTGGTTATTCAATACCAATGTTTTTAATGCCGGAAGCGATCAGGATGTTTCATCTTCTATTTCCTCGGAATTCGGTGCACATTTCGAACTCAATTTTTTAGGTGGTACAGGCATCGAGCTTGATGTGATCTATAGTAAGTATACCCAAAAATACAAGGGGAGTTTTATTGATTCAGGAGGGCTTTACCAAAATACCATGAGTGATTTACCTAACAATTATTACCAGAGAAACGAATCGTACACATCCTCTACCGAACTTACCCTTATAAAATTGCCTTTATTATTTCATTACCAGACCAAAACCGGATTCAGCATTGAAGTTGGCCCTGAGTATTGTATAGTAAATGACGCAGTTTACTCAGCCACTTATTCAGGTCAACCTATATTAATGCCTTCTGCCGTATCTTTTGATTCAAAGAGCCAGTTCAATTCCAGCAGCTTTAACGCAGTGTTGGGTTTTGGATGGAACGTGAAGCTGATTCCTTCGGGCAAACTTTATTTATTAACCGACCTGCGTTTTGAATATGGTATTACCGATTTGAAAGGAACCGATGCACTTGGCGAAAACCTGGATAATTCTGGTACTAACCCTGTTTATTTAGCGCATAGCTATCGTGGTTATTCAAGCTATGCAGGCACACATATGCTCGATGCCAGTTTCAGTATAGGTTTATTCTACAGGCTTAACCTGGTACCCGGCGTTCATAGCTTTATGTAAGCTAAATAGCTTCAGCTACTATAAAGGTGCTGCCTCCGATAAAAATTAGATCTCCTTCTTTGTAATTATTTTGAGCCGCTTTCACAGCTTCACTAACGGACTGGAAAGCGGCTCCTTTCATTCCAAAAGTACCTGCCAGTTCAGCCAGTTCGTTTTCATCAAGAGACCTTGGAATATTAGCCTTGCAGAAATAATAGATAGCATCTTTAGGCAATAATTTAAAAATGGTTGATGGTTCCTTGTCTTTTACTACCCCAAATACAAAATGCAGTTTTTTATAAGGAATAGATTTTAATTGTTCCAGTACCTCTTTAATTCCTGCTTCATTATGTCCTGTATCAACAATGGTAAGGGGTGATGTACTCAATGTCTGCCATCTGCCTAAAAGCTGGGTTTGGGTAATAACATTTCGTATTCCATCAATTACTTGCTCCTTACTAATTTTATAACCGGCTTCATTAAGCCTGTCCACAGCACAAAGCACCGTTTGAATATTCTTTAGCTGATATAGACCAAGCAATTCAGAATGTAAATCTTTTATATACGGTTTATCACCTTTATTAATATTAACCACTAAATAAGTCTTTGCATTTTCCGATAATTGCCTAGGATCAACTGCCTTATAAATGCTATCGGCAAATGTTATTGGAGAATTGCTTTCCTCCGCTTTTTTTAGAAAGACCTGTTTGCTTTCTGCTTGTGTTTCTCCAATAACCACTGGCACACCTGGCTTAATTATTCCTGCTTTTTCAAAAGCTATTTTTTCAAGTGTATCGCCCAGTAATGCCATGTGATCGAAGCTAATATTCGTGATTACAGACAATACAGGGATGATAATATTAGTAGAGTCGAGCCTGCCGCCCATACCGACCTCAATAACTGCAACCTCGCATTTTGCTTTAGCGAAAAAGTAAAATGCCATAGCCACACTCAGCTCAAAAAAGGAACAATCTATTTTCTCAATCAGGTTTTTGTGGGTAGTTACAAAATCTACCACATCCTTTTCTGGGATGGTTACTCCGTTTATTTTTATCCGCTCACGAAAGTCTTTCAAATGGGGTGAAGTATGCAAGCCTACATTTTTATTACCTGCACTTTGCAGAATGGAAGCTATATAATGCGAGGTAGAACCTTTGCCATTAGTACCTGCAATGTGAATAGTTGTGAAATCATTTTGCGGATTGCCCAATTCTGCACAAAGCAATTCTATATTTTTTAATCCCGGCTTATATGCCGGAGCGCCCACCCGTTGATAGATGGGGAGAAGGCTATAGAGGTATTCTGTTGTTTCAGAATAGGTCATTGTATTTTTTTAGTATGCAGAGATTGCTTCGTTCCTCGCAATGAAAGGCTATTTTTTGCCAGTCGGGCTCCCACCGTCATTGCGAGGAACGAAGCAATCTCAATCAATATAATCAATCCCATGTTCCTGAGAAATAAAAAATGCAATAAATTTTATCGAAAAATTCCGGTGAATTTTTCTCCCTGTGCGTTTATCCACCCCCGGAACATGGAGGATGTATTAAACGGTACCGAAATATTTCCCTGGTTGTCTATGGCAATAAGTCCGCCTTCACCACCTAGTTGGGCTATTTTCTTAATTGCTTCAGTAGCTGCTTGTGCGACCGTAAACCCTTTATATTCTATCAAAGCGGCAATATCATAAGCCGTTGATTGGCGGATAAAATATTCACCTTCTCCCGTGCAGGAAACGGCACAGGTTTTATTATCGGCATACGTTCCCGCTCCGATTATGGGAGAATCACCCACACGCCCGAATTTTTTATTATTCACTCCGCCTGTAGATGTGGCAGCAGCAAGGTTTCCTGAAGAATCCAACGCTACGCAACCTACCGTCCCTAATTTCTTTTCAATATTAGCCTGGTTGGTAAGGTAGGTATCTCCTGCCCAGGAAGCCCCTTCCAGATCTTTTGTATGGAGCCAATGTGTATAGCGTTCTTCGTCGTAAAAGTAGGAGGGAGACACTATTTCAATACCTACTTCTTCTGCAAATTTCTCTGCACCGTGTCCGGCTAATAATACATGCGGAGATTTTTCCATCACCGCCCTGGCACAGGTAACAGGGTTGCGGATAGTGTGCACAGCAGCTATGGCACCTGCTTTCAGGTTTTTTCCATTCATAATGGAAGCATCCATTTCATTCTGTCCTTCACAATTGAAAACCGAGCCTTTACCTGCATTAAATAAAGGGCTGTCTTCTAATATTCGTACTGTAGCTTCCACTGTATCTACTGCACTTCCGCCATTGGAAAGTATGGTATATCCTACCTGCAGAGCTTCTGATAATTTTTCGTGATAGGCTTTTTCCTGTTCAGGGGTAAGAACTCCTGTCATCAGCCTTCCGGCACCGCCATGAATGGCTATTGCGTAATTTCCCATGTATTTTGTTCAGTAGCCAGTAGTCAGTTGTCAGATGGCGGTTTACTGACCACTGGTTACTGACAATTGACGACTTGTGATTTTAAAATGCCAAAAGTAGAAAATTTATTACTTGTCTTTTGTACTTTCGTGGGGTGAAAAATATTTTTCTCCCTATAAATTATCTGGCTTACCGCCTTAAGGCAAAAGGCGCCCACGGAATTCATTCTCCTTTTGTGTATGAACTCTACCATAAGGTTATACAGGAGAGCCAGAATTACTACGAATTTGCGCCCATTGAGCATTTACGGATGCGACTGCTCCAGTCAAAAGAGGTGATAGAAGTTACCGATTTTGGAGCAGTGAAAAAGAGCACGTACTCTAAAAAGGTGAAAGATATAATTAAGAGGTCCGCTATCCCAGCAAAAGAAGGCAGACTATTGTTTCGTTTAGTTAATTTAATGCAACCCAGGAACATAATTGAAATGGGAACGTCGCTAGGCATAAGTACCCTTTACCAACACAAAGCAAGGCCTGAAGTCGAATTCATCACCATGGAAGGCAGCCACGGAACTTCCACAGCGGCAGGGATAAATTTCAAAATAATGAAAGCAGATTCTATAAAAAGAGTAGTGGGTGATTTTGCTGAAACCTTGCCGGAGGTCATCAAAAATCTATCGTATGTGGATTATGTTTTCTTCGACGGAAACCACCGCAAAGAAGCCACCCTGGAATATTTCCATAAGTTTTTACCGCTTGCTTCCCCAACATGTGTATTTGTTTTTGATGATATCCGTTGGTCAACCGGAATGAGTGAGGCCTGGAAAGAAATTATAGAGGAGCCTTCCGCAACTGTTACTATTGATTTGTTTTCATTCGGATTGGTGTTTTTTAATCCGACCCAGGTAAAGCAGCATTTTGTACTGAAAAATTGGCAATAACGATTATGCCGGATAAAGCAAGATTCGGTGTAGAGATTGCTTCGTTCCTCGCAATGACGTATTACCGCTATAGCAGTTTTGAAAGGCCTATCGTCATTGCGAGGCTCCGCGAAGCAATCTCTTTCATTACTGGCAAATGCATATTCCTTATATTCGCATTCTTGAAAACCTATGGAAAAGATAATTGAGTTAAAGGAAATAAGCAAAGTATATAAGATGGGTGTGGAAACTATTCATGCACTCCGCTCTGTTACTCTTTCCATAAATAAAAACGAATATGTAGCTTTAATGGGGCCTTCCGGTTCGGGAAAATCTACCCTGATGAATGTACTCGGATGCCTTGATACACCAACCTCGGGGCAGTATATCCTGAATAATATCAGCGTAGATAAAATGTCGGATAATGCACTGGCGGAAGTGCGCAACAAACAGATTGGTTTCGTATTCCAGACCTTCAATTTATTACCCCGTT
Source organism: Bacteroidia bacterium (assembly GCA_035486075.1). Classification (GTDB taxonomy): domain Bacteria; phylum Bacteroidota; class Bacteroidia; order JABEUT01; family JABEUT01; genus JABEUT01. The sequence goes on along the minus strand of DATHNK010000444.1, from coordinate 856 downwards.
CAACTGCTTTGGATAATGTAAGCCTGCCTTTGGTTTATGCGGGTGCCGATAAAGCTACCCGTAAGAACAGGGCCGAAGAAGTGCTTAACCAGGTTGGACTGAAAGGCCGTATGGAACATAAGCCCAGCGAGCTTTCCGGCGGTCAAAGGCAGCGTGTGGCTGTGGCGAGGGCATTGGTAAATCACCCTGCTATTATATTGGCAGATGAGCCAACAGGTAACCTTGATACCAAAACCTCCATAGAAATAATGGCGCTATTGGATGATATTCATAAAAAAGGAAACACTATTGTGCTTGTTACACACGAAGAGGACATTGCCCGTTATGCCCACCGTATAATCAGGCTTAAAGACGGTAACATTGAATCGGATAATATAAATGAGCATCCGGTAATAGATTTTTCCTGAAAAACAGGTTGTGATGCCTTATCTCTATACATTACTTTCACTTGCGTTTTTTTTCCTTATTGGTCATTTTGTATTTTTTATTTGTAAAATACAAAAGCCTGCTAATCCCTATTTAAATGTATTTGCCAAACTATTTACAGGGCTTGTTGTTTTCATTGTATTCTATTCAATTTATAAAACCCGGGGCAGGACCATCAACCTTGGATTTTTTATAGTTGCTGCGGCAGTACTCTACTTGTTGCGCAAGAATAATTTGTGTTCAAGATCAGGATATGATAGTAAAGGATTATTCAAATTCAACTTCAAAGATGACCTCCGGATACTGGCTGAAATAGTTTTAATAACCCTTGGCTGGTGTGCTTTTCAAGCATTCGGGTTTCAAAAAACCAACTTCTATTTTACGGATGGCGACACTATTAATTACTGCAAAATTGCGGAGTACTTAAACC
>DATHNK010000443.1:0-10771 GCA_035486075.1 Bacteroidia bacterium | reverse complement strand
TAATCAAAAACACTCCTACCTCGGAAAGGTTAGTCTGATAAAATAGCATTCTTGGTACCCGCGAAGTTGTACTTCGTGGGTTTATAATATGTAAGTTTAACTTACATAACAAATAGTTAAGTTTAACTTAAAAGGTTACTTGCCCACGAAGTGCAACTTTGGGGGTAAGGGGAGGAAGAAATATGCATTATATATTATTACATAAGAAATGAACCCTAAATTTGTCACATGGATGTTTTGACAAAAGAACAAAGGCGTAGAAATATGCAAGCCATAAAGCATAAGGATACTAAACCAGAAAGGAAATTGGCAAAAGCATTATGGGCTAAAAACTACAGATAGCGCAAAAATGATAATACGGTATTTGGTAAACCAGACTTCACGTTTAAAGGTTTTAAAATTGCTATTTTTGTAGATGGCGAATATTTTCATGGTAAAAATTGGGAAGAAAATAAGCATCGCATAAAAACCAATAGAAAATTCTGGTGGTCCAAAATAGAAGGAAATATAAAACGGGATAAGGAGGTTGTTAGCAATTTAACTTCAAATGGTTGGAAAGTTCTTAGGTTTTGGGACACAGAGATTAACCAAAAATTAGGATATTGCGTTGCTAAAATTGAAAAGACGATTAAGTACAGAAAAAATGGCAATTAAATACACTACAATAAAGAAGAAACTCAAAATTGAAGTTGATAATAAGACGGACAGTGGGCTTGCCCACTTAACTCATTATTTTCAAAATCATAAAAATGGAACTTCTCAATTTTTTAAATCCGGAGCGAAAGAATATTTAGTTGAGCAACATGAAAAATTAAACATCGTAGGAGATCCCGATTTCCAATATTATTTTCCCATAAAATGGGATGTTCCTTTTCCACCGCCAGAAAATCCAAAATTCAAGTTTATTGATTTATTTGCTGGGATTGGGGGCATACGATTAGCATATCAAAATTTAGGTGGCAAGTGTGTATTTACTAGTGAGTGGAACTCATATTCAAAAAAAACATACGAAGCAAATTTTGGTGAAGTTCCTTTTGGTGACATTACAAAAATTTCAGAGAATGAAATCCCTGACCATGATATTTTGTTAGCTGGATTTCCTTGTCAACCATTTTCAATTGCAGGAGTATCAAAAAAGAATGCTTTAGGTAGAAAACATGGTTTCCTTGACGAAACACAAGGAACCCTATTTTTTGATATTGCAAGAATAATTAAACATAAAAAGCCTACGGCTTTTATGTTGGAGAATGTGAAAAACTTGGTTTCACATGATAAAGGCAAAACATTCATTGTAATAACGGAAACATTAAAAGAATTGGGTTATTCTATTCATTATAAAGTTTTGGATGGAAAGCATTTTGTACCTCAACATAGAGAAAGAATTATAATAGTAGGGTTCAGAGAAGAAATTTCAAAAGGGAAAGAAAACTTTATATTTCCGAAACTTCCAGAACCCAATATTAAATTTAAAGAAATACTGGAATCTAACCCGGATAATAAATATACTTTATCCAATCATCTTTGGAAATACTTGCAAGATTATTCTGCCAAGCATAAAGCAAAAGGGAATGGCTTTGGCTTTGGAATGACCGATTTGGAGGGTATCTCACGAACAATGAGTGCAAGATACCATAAAGATGGAGCAGAAATTTTAATTCCCCAAAATGGGAAAGGCCCAAGAAGACTTACACCACGGGAGAGTGCAAGACTTCAAGGTTTCCCTGATAGTTTTCTGATTCCGGTTTCAGATACCCAAGCTTATAGACAGTTTGGAAATTCTGTAGTAGTTCCACTTATGCAAGCTGTAGGAAAAAATGTCGTTAAAGAAGTCTTATCAATAAATGAACTTAGAAAATCTAAAATCACTATTTACGGATAAAGGTTGTCAGAAAATTTTTGTTAAGAAACTTTCACCAAATGACAATTCAAAAAATCAAGTTTATCTTGGTGGAGGGTTTGAGATATTAAATATACTTCCAATTTCAAAAATTGAGACTTTTGGAGCTGGAGATTGGAAAAGAGAAAGATTTAAAGCAAAAATAAATTTTAGTTGGATTGGTGACGATAGTAATATTTATCCAGCACCTCAATCACAATTAATTCTTTATCCAAAATATCCGGAAGTTAGGTTTTCTGGCTTTCTTGCACAATGCGCTAATCCTCCATCTGAATTAATGACAAAGCGACTAGCTGATAGGTTGCTTTTTATTTCTGTCACGAGTAATGGTGCAATACTTGGATATGTTGCCTCTCCCTCGTCTCTAATAGCTAAAGAATTTAATAGTGTTAAAACTTCTGACGTAGGCGTTTTCAAAGTAATTGAATTACTGCAAACAAAAAACAGCAAACAACTATTGCTTCAAGAATTAAAAAGAATACACTCTCAAAATTGGATTGCTTCAAAAAGATTAGACAAGCATCGGAATATTTTACCCTGCAATGCTTCGAATTGTGGAGGATATACGCTAGAAGCAGAACTTGGTATTATTCCGAACGGATATTCTGAACCTGATTATTTAGGGTGGGAAGTAAAACAATTTGGTGTTTCAAATTTTCAACGTATAAATAGTTCTGTAATTACCCTAATGACACCGGAACCAACAGATGGGATATATGTTTCAAAAGGTATTGATAAATTTATTCACGAGTATGGTTATAAAGATAAAACTGGTCAATCAGGTAGAGAGGATAGATTGAATTTTGGAGGCGTTCATAAAGTCGGAACAAGACATCCAAGCACTGATTTAAAAATGGAATTAATTGGGTTTGACACTGAGGAAGGAAAAATTAGAAATACTGATGGACGAATTGCATTAGTTGACACAAAAGGCAATGAAGCTGCGTCTTGGAGTTTTTCAGCCCTGCTTTTACATTGGAATAGAAAGCATAATCAAGCCTGTTTTGTTCCATCTCTTTCAGAAACAAAATATGAAAGAAAGTACCAATATGGAAACAATGTAATCCTTGGAATAGGTACTGATTTCCAATTTTTCTTAAAAGCAATGTCGATAGGTACAATCTACTATGACCCTGGAATTAAAATGGAAAACGCTTCAACAAAGCCCAAAATAAAGAGACGTAGCCAGTTTCGGATGGTTTCAAAAAATTTGAAAAGCCTTTACAAAACAAATGAATTAGTGGATGTAACAAATTACTAATCTGTGATTCAGTGGCATCTATTTTATTGCCTCCTTTAATATGGCCTGTTCCCATACCCAAGAAGTTTCACTTCGTGGCCTTGCACCCTTTTAAGTTAAACTTAAATTTATTTACGCCCTTAGTACAACTTAGTAGGTACGTTGGAGGCTGCCTTACCAGGTGGAACCGGGGAATCCCTCTGAAAAGAACTGTTCCAGTGAAATACCAAAGGCATTTATAAGTTTCACCAGGCTTGAAAAGCGCATATCCTCCCCTGCTTCGTAGCGGCCATATTGGGTTCGTGGCAAAAACTTGTCGAAAGCGAAGTGCTCGTAGTTGCTATACCCCTGTTTCACACGCAAGGTTTTAATACGTTTGGCAAGGTCCTGAATATCCCTGCTGGGTTTTTTCTTTCTTTTCTTTTTCATAGTACAGGTAAGTTTGTTGTTTTGAAATTTCTGCCCCAAACCCCTTTAGGGGCTGGAGCAATACAAATAAAAACTAAAATTTGTTGTATTTCTAAAAAGTCATTAGACATCTTTCCTAATTAATTTGCAACATGTCGCCCCGAAGGGGCTTGCAGGCAATATGTGTTCTTGTTACGCAGGGTTTCACCCTACGCTACCAAAATTACATCCCTACGGGATTTGAAATTGATACTTTATTCTCTTCAATCCTGTAAATGCACTCGAAAGCCCCGTCGGGGCGGCATATTGGTAGCGTAGGGTGAAACCCTGCGTAACATCGACACCTTGGAATTGAAGCCCCTTCGGGGCGACATAGTATATCTATATTTAACCATTATTTAGGAAAGATGTCTATTGACTTTACTATTTGGCAGTCTGCCTCGGACTCCGGCCCGGACTACCATTAATTCGGTCCCACTAATTAATGGTATACCATTTATTCATGGTATTCTTTTCCTAAGGCTTATCTCTTATATCTCATCTCTTATCGCTAAAAACATTTAGCAAATAACTTCCTCTGCCTTCTGTCCAAAGCTAATTGCAAGCGGTTTCATGCGCCGGCAAAAAAATATATTTGCCAGTCGGGCTCCGACTTTATTTTACACTTATTCTTACATACCACAAAGGTAAAACTTGGAATGTCGGGTTCCAAAAAAGTCATTGACCGGCCAAAAAAGTGTAAAACAAAGTGTAAAATGGTGCTGAAAAATTGCCCATGTTTGGGATGCTGAAACGAGTTCAGCATGACTATACCCACGTCATAAATTATCCGTCCTGCACGGACCTGGCTTGTTTGACACATTGTCAAACAACCGTAGTGTCAAATACGCATAATATCTTGATTATATGATACATTACAAAGTTGTTAGACACAACCTATATCTTGTAAAAACGTATAAATGTGTAAAACAGTCGGAGCCCGACTGGCAATTATTTAAAGCCCCTTTAGGGGTTTGGGTGTAAAACAAACAAGGGCGTATTGTTGCGATGCTTGATCCGCCAACTGGCGGACAGCATGACCGAGAGCTTCTAACTTATCTCTATTATTTTAGCTCACTAACGGCAAGCCATGCCATTAAACCCATACCCGTCTCCAACGATCTTTCATCTACATTAAAGGTAGGTGTGTGCAATCCGGAGGTAATGCCTTTGGCAATATTTCCGGTTCCGAGGCGGTAAAAACAGCAGGGTTTTAAATGGGAGTAGTAGGCAAAATCCTCCGAGGTCATACGGGGCTCCAATGCAACCACATTCTCCTTGCCCATGTACTCCTCGGCCGCTGCTTTGGCACGGTTAGTAACATCAGCATCATTTACTAGAACAGGGTAGCCCTTTTCTATAAGCAGGTCATAATCGCCACCCCACTTTTTAGCAATGGCAGAGACAATCCCGGTAATGGTGCGGTGAGCCTCTACGCGGCTGCTCTCATCCATCGTACGGTAGGTGCCTTCCAGCTTCACCTCGTTGGGAATAATGTTGGTGGCCCCAGAGGCGGTCATTTTGCCAAAGGCAAGAACAACAGGAGTAAGGGATAAGGGATAAGGAGTAAGGTTGGAACTCCCGCCTTGCTCCTTACTCCTTATTCCTTGCCCCTTTTTCATGAAAGCTTTGTCCAATTCCAATAATATCTCTGAGGTAATAAGCAACGGGCTAATTATATTCTGACCACTCACCACTGACGATTGACTGCTTAATGCCGCATGGCCACCCTTGCCTTTTACGGTAAGATAGATCTCATCGCAAGCTGCCATATAGCTGCCTGTTGCAAAGCCCACCTTGCCAGTTTCCATTTGCGGAAACACATGCTGGGCGATAACAGAAGCAGGTGCGGGGTTTTCCAGCACTCCCTCCTTTATCAATATAGATGCACCTCCGGGCAACTTCTCTTCGCCGGGCTGGAATATGAGCTTAATGGTACCGTTCCACTCATTTGAAAGCTCCTTCAGGATTTTGGCGGCTCCCAACAAAGAGGAGGTATGCACATCATGTCCGCAGGCATGCATAACCCCGTTGTTCTTAGATTTATAATCCACCTCATTTTTCTCTTCAATAGGCAAAGCGTCGATGTCGGCACGAAGGGCAATTGTTTTGCCGGGTTGCTTGCCATTCAGAATAGCTACAACACCGGTATTCGCCATCCTGCTATGGGTAATATCCATTTTGCTCAGGATGGAGGCTATATAGTCTGCGGTATTGTTTTCCTTATAAGACAGTTCGGGGTTAGCATGGATATGTCTCCTGTAACCTATTACGGTTTCGAGGTTTTCAGAGGCGAGCGATTTTATTTTGTCAATCAGCATGTACTTGAATTATTTGCCAAAATTAAAGTATTATTGATAGGATGTAAATAAAAAATCCTTCCCGGGTACGGGAAGGATTTTCCATATAATAACTTCAATTAGTAACGTCCGCCCGGTTTGGCAACCCCGATAGGGTTTCCAAGCCTTGACATAGCGCAACGGAACCCGATATAATCAGTAGCCTGGTGTTCATCCAAAAACCTACGTTGGCCCGGACTCATCCAGAAAGCGCGGTCCTTCCATGAACCACCTTTATAAACCCTGGCTTGATCGCTGATAAGGGTCGTACTACCGGTTTCATACATCAGTTTCTTTCCATGAGCAGTCCTTGCACCTTCTCCTTCTACAAAGTATAAACTGGAGTTAGGATCGCCATCAAGGAAATCTGTTTCATCCGATTCGTGATAGTTCCTTCTGAAAGCAAGATTATCTTCCTTATGTTGGTTATCAACGGCTCTGTATTTAACTTCTCCGGGGATACTTACAATATCACTGTCTGAGTTATATTGAATCGAGTCCTGGATAACAATACCATCCTGATCTTTAACCTGGGTTTCAAATTGATTACCTCTGAAAGGTTTCAAATCAGCTCCATCGTAAGGCATCATAGGCCTGTATACATCCATTACCCACTCGCTCACATTACCTGCCATGCCATAAAGGCCATAGTCATTAGGCCAGTAAGAAAATACAGGCGATGTGATATCGGCAGCATCGTTCAAATCTCCGGCAACACCCATATAATCGCCACCGGATTTCTGGAAGTTGGCCAATTCTTGTCCAATATACTTTTCATCCGGGTTACGGGTTGCGTGCCCATTCCAAGGATAAATTCTGCGTTGGGAAATAAGTTCGAACTGCGTATTTCCAATCAAGCCCAATGCTGCAAATTCCCATTCAGCTTCGGTAGGGAGGCGATAGTCGGGTAGAAATATACCGTCTTCAATTCTTACATTTCTTCCGGCATTGTTACCATTGATTCCATTAGCAGGATTATAATCAGGGAGTGGAACTTTCACCTTACCGGCCCATTTGCCTGAAAGATATTCTTCTGTGTTAAAATAATCTGCATCGGATGGAGAAGGGCTCCAGTCAATAACACCTTCACGAACGAGGATATATTCATTAACCCTGTCTGTACGCCATTTGCAATAGTCGCTAGCCTGTAGCCAGTTTACACCCACAACAGGATAGTTTTGGTAAGAAGGATGGCGGAAATAATATTTCACCATATCTTCCATGAAAGCGAGTTTATTTCTCCAAACCAGGGTATCAGGCAATGCCTTAATATACACCTGCGGGTAGTTAGGCCCGAATACTCTGTTGGTCCAGTACAAATACTCCCTATAGTCAGTATTGGTTACTTCGGTTTCATCCATATAAAAGGAAGAAACGGTTACACGCCTTGGAACATTGTTCCAGTCCGACATAACATCATCCTGAATTCTTCCCATAGTGAAAGTACCGCCTTCAATGAAAACAAGTCCTGGACCGGTTTCCTGTTCTTCATAAGGGTTCACTTCGAAACCGCCATTGTTGGGATCGTTATAATTCCATCCGGTAACAGGTGATCTTTCATGACCGCATGCACCCATGATAAACAATCCGGCAATTCCCAAAACTTTTACGCTTTTATTCATGACTTTCTATTAGTTAGGTAAATATATGATTAGAAAGAAGGACAGTTAACAACTCTATATGTATGTCTCTTAGGACGGCACTGGAACTGGAATATAAGTGACAATTCATGTGAACCTCCTGTTGCCAGGGTTAGTTTGGATATGGTTACATCATAGCTATATCCGAATTTGATATTCCTTTTATCTATACCTATAAGTAAAATTACCGCATCCTGGTTCCTGTACCAGAATCCACCAACCACCGCTCCTTTAATGGCATAAAAGCCCAGGTCCAGTTGTTGGAAATCGCCTTGCTTTTGGAATAGAACATTGGGAGAAATAGTAAATTGGTCTTCAATTAAAGTGGAATGCGTATTTATCGGAATCATAGCTCCGGCATGCGCGGTATATTTCAATGGCAATGGACTGGCTCCCTGCACAAATGATTCATCGGGCTGGGTAAGGTGATCAAATGCTGCACCAAAGAAAACACTTTTGCCATAAGCTAAAATACCCGCCGAAAAATCGGGGGTAGTAACAGAGTTTCTTAATAATGTTTCACCTGTTTGATAAACGAATCCTCGAATGGGATCTATTTCATCATCAAAACTAAGCTTGCTTTCATCTATACTTTTTTGATGGTAAGTGGCTTGAAAGCCAGCATTAATGGCAAAACTCCGGCTGATATTTAACTGGTATGCGTAAATGGCGCTGATATTTGTAGTACTAACTTCTCCTGACCCTGCTTTATCTTGCTCAACAAGCAGCCCGATTCCACCCGAAAGAGCATCTACATACCTGTCGAATGATGCGCTGTACGTAACAAAATTACCCGGAATGGCTGGCCACTCATCGCGGAAATTCACACAAATACGGGGACACCTTTCGCTTCCGGCAAAGGCAGGATTGAGATATAACGGATTCGCGTAGAATTGCGTAAATTGCGCGTCCTGTGCGGTTGAATCATATATTATCCCTCCTGTCATCACCAGTGTAAGTGAAGTAATTAGTAGTATATTTTTCATTGTAGTAACAGACATTAGGGGACAAATGTACGAAAAAAAGATACATAAGGTTACAAAATCAGGTATTTTTGGATGTGCACAATATTTTCACCCCTTTAAAGTTTCTTCTCCAGCATAATCATTAATCACCCAAAAAATAACTTACTTTGCAACAGGAATACAGAACCATCTTTATTGAACATGAATTTTTCGACCCGAGTTATTTTCCTGCTGCTCTTGTTGTTACCTGCCTGCATTTGGGCGCAGTCACCTGTTAAACAGAATCCTCTAAAGCCTGCTCCGGCAAATTCCGGCGCTGTTATATCCGGTCCTGTTAAAAAGGAACCCGCTAACCCGGTTGTATCTCCTAAAATTAACCCGGTAAATAAGGGACAAATTAACCTTGTTTGGGGAAAAACCCTTAACGATAATATTAATACTGAGGACCCCGGAAGGAAATTCCTTAATTTCAAAGGTGCCTCATATATGACCGAAAATCATTTCCTGCCGGAATATTTTAAGCATATTAAACTAAATTCAGGTTCTAACAATGCTACCGTAAAAATTGCAAATGCTAAATATGAACCACTTACAGCAGATGAACTAAAAGTTTTATCTACCGACGGAAAATGGGTTGCTAACGATATCGTTCCTACAGTAAAAATTAGAACAGCTTATAATGAAAATTTTGCCAGTATCCGTTTTGTTCCTATCCGGAAAAACCCGGTTTCGGGCACTTACGAAAAACTGGTTTCTTTTTCGCTGGATATAGAACAAAGTAAAAGAGAAGCTATGGTAAAACGTTCTCCAATTTCCTTTGCCAATAATTCGGTTTTAAGTACAGGTACCTGGTTACGCATCGGAGTCACTTCTGACGGGGTTTACAAATTAAATTATTCTTTTTTCAAACAAGCTGGAATTGACATGTCAAGCCTGGTTCCCGCAAACATCCGCGTATATGGTAATGGAGGGGCCATGTTGCCCCAATCAAATGCCGCTTACAGGGCCGATGATCTATTGGAAAATGCCATTTTTGTTAATGGCCAAACCCATACCACTTTTCAGCCCGGCGACTATGTGCTTTTTTATGGCCAAAGCCCTACAGTTTGGACATATAATTCTTCGGATAAAAGATTCCACCACACAGTAAACTTATATTCAGATACAACCTACTATTTTGTGAATATTGACCTTGGCCCGGGCAAAAGAATTGGAACAGAATCTTCCAGCAATACCCCTACCGACACCGTTACCAGTTTTGATGATTACGCCTATCATGAATTAGATGGATTAAATCTGATTCAAACCGGAAATCAATGGTTCGGAGAATACTTTGAAACAACTACACAATACACCATTTCATTCAATTTCCCGAATATTGTAAAAACCACACCAGCTTATATTAATGCAGAAGTTGCATCCCGTAACATTGGTTGCTCCACATGCTATAATTATTATATGGCAGGCCCCGACACTATTGCCTTGTTAGATGTGAGCGGTGTTTTTACGGCCGCCTATGCAACAATGGGAGCCAAAAATTATACTTTTTTACCATCCAGCACACTCGTTTCCACTACCATTTCCAAATTAACCACATCTGCTGTGGGCTGGTTATATTTTGTTGAAGCCAATGCCAGGAGAAGCCTGTCAATGCCCTTATCAAGTAATATTTACCAAATGGAGTTCCGGGACAGCAAATCGGTAGGCTCCGGAAATATCTCTCTTTTTAATATTTCGTCGTTCGACTCCATACAAGTTTGGGATGTAACTAAACCGCAAAATGTGTCTAATGTTTCGTTTTTATCCAAAAGCGGTGGGACTTATAAATTTGCTTTGCCAACTGACACGTTGAAACAGTTCGTATCCTTTACCCAAAACGGGCCGGATAGCACGGTTACTTATTTTGGCAGAGTAACTAACCAAAACCTTCACGCTGATTCTGATGTTGATGAAATAATAGTTACCAGCCCATTCTATTATGCGCAGGCAGAACAGTTAAAGAACTTTCATATAAACCATGATCATTTAAGGGTAACCGTTGCAACCACACAGCAGGTATATAATGAATTCTCTTCGGGCCGGCAAGACCCAACGGCTATCCGCGATTATGCTATGATGCACTACAGGCGCAGCCATAATAGTTATGCCAATGCACCAAAATATCTGTTGCTATTCGGCGATGGTTCATTTGATCAGAAAAACCGCCTGTCGGGCAATACCAATTATGTGGTTGCATACGAATC
>DATHNK010000442.1:0-4340 GCA_035486075.1 Bacteroidia bacterium | reverse complement strand
TTACCTGATTAACGTAACTGATACCCAAGGCAATAAACATTCGTATAATGGTAAGGTTACCCTTATAAAATAAGCGGCAAATAGAACATATTTCTTTATAGAATCCCGGTATTTCCAAGTATCATCGGGATTCTTCGTCTTAAAGATGTTTTCCCGGTGAAATTTCTCAGGCTTTTATGAAAATGACGAGTTATAACTAACTTTTTTTGAAAATCTCCGTAAAAAGAGATGTTGCTTAAAGTAAAAAAGTGGAAATCATTCTGCACTATTGGCAGATGAAGCATACGATGTCATAAATATTAACCGGCAATTATTGAATAAAAGCATAATACAGTTACCTTTCTAAGGTACAGATTTAAATGAAAATTAGGGTCCCGAGAAATTTAGTAATTATATTCATCCTTACCGGAATTGCCATTGGCAGCGCAACATACTATTCCTATAAAAATGTAGTGCTTACGTCCCAATCCGGAGAAATGGTATCACAAGCCAAGGAAACCTTGTTCCGTATTGAAAGAGTACTAAGCCAGATCACCGATGCCGAAGAAAGCGCCGGACGTTCCCTTTTAACGGGAGACAGGAAGTTTCTTTCCGAATACGACAGCAATAAGATCGTGCTTAATGAAAAAGTAGCTTCCCTGAACAATTTCATAAAAGATAATCCTATTCAGGAGCAAAATATGCTACTGCTTGAATCTTATCTTCAAAAACAAACGGGAATTGTTGATACAGCTATGCGATTAAGCATTTTTTCAGCAGAGGCTGCGGGCAGGTATATAAGAAATGGAAGAGGAAGAGCAAATTTAGATAAAATTAAAAGCATCCTCAGCAACATGAAAGAGGGCGAGAACAGCCTTTTGTTATTGCGGGAAGAAGAGAACAGTAAAGCCACATTCAAATCAGTTCAGGCTATTCTTTTAAGTGCAGGGCTTGCGCTGGTGCTGATATTTTGGCTTTTATATATGCTGAATGAGGATATTTCAAAAAGAAGAAAGGTAGAAAAACTGGCGCATGAAAATGAAATGAAATACCGCAATATTTTTGAACATGTGGGCGACATGGTTTATTCAAGTGATTACAAAGGATATTTCAAAATATTGAATCCGCGTGTAGTTGAATTAACAGGCTACACTGCGGCCGAACTTATCGGAAAACATTTTAGTTTTATTATAGCCCCCGAATCGCTTGAGGAAGTAGAGCGGTTTTATCAGCATCAGTTTGATAAGCGGATAGGTGAAACACTCAAAGAGTTTCAGATAGTTACGAAAAGCGGGAAAAAAAAGTGGGTGGAGCAAAAGTCGGTTATGCTTACGGTAGAAGGCCGCATAGCTGAGTACCAATGCTCGGTCCGTGATATTTCAGAAAGGAAAAGAATGGTATCGGCTATGCTGCAAAGCAATAAAAAATTTCAGAATATTTTCAATTCGAGCCCTTTTGCCATTGCCATTATTGAATTGGAAAGCGGTACGATCAGGGAGATCAATGATGAGTTTACTGCCATGTTTGGTTTTACAAAAGAAGATATTAACGGGCATACTACTGTTGAACTGGGAATGATATTGCCGGAGGAAAGAAATGCCATTGTAGAACACGTTAAACTAAATGGCGCCACAAAAAATAAAGAACTCAATTTCCGGACAAAAAAAGGCTCGTACGTTACTTGTCTGTATTCCAATATCCTGATAGATATTGACGGGAATCCGACCATACTTACCATGTTCAGTAATATTACCGAATTAAAAAGACTCGAAAATGCGTTGGCGGAAAGCAATAAAAAATTCCTGACTATTTTCAGCTCAAGCCTGCAGGCAGTAAGCGTTTCGGAAATAACCGATAGCGGGAACCCCGGCATAATTACAGAAGTAAATAATGCATTCTGCGAGCTTTTCAAAATTAAAAAATCGGAAGTTCTGGGTTATAGCCTTTTCAATGCCGGCCTTATCGCCCCTACTGAAGTAGAAAAAATAACACCGCTTATCGGTGATAAAAAATACCTGGTAAATTATGAAATGAATATGCTCCGGAAGTCAGGGGAAACAATTACCTGCCTTAATTCATTTAATGAGGTGGAACTAGGCGGAAAATCATACAGGATATCATTATATAATGATATAACCGAACGGAAGAAATTGGAAAATGAACTGATAGCTGCCAAAGAAAAAGCGGAGGAATCTACACACGCAAAAGAAATATTTGTGGCCAATATGAGCCATGAGATAAGGACACCTATGACAGGAATAATAGGATTAAGCGATTTGCTAGGGGAAACACCCTTATCAAAAGAACAGAAAGAATACCTTGACGGAATTAAAGTTTCTTCGGAAAGCCTATTAGCTATTATCAATGAAGTACTCGATATTTCAAAGATCAATTCAGGCAAACTTGCTTTTGAAAAAATACCGTTCAACATTCACTCCATCATAAAAAATGTTGTTTTCACGCTTGAGCCACGGGCTATACAGAAGGGCATTAAGTTTCAATATAAAATTGACAGTTCCGTACCTGAAAAAGTAATGGGCGATTCCGTGCGCCTTTCACAAATTCTTTGGAACCTCGGCGGAAATGCACTTAAATTTACAGAACTGGGTTTAGTTGAAATAGGGGTTATTATGCTTAGTGAACAAAATGATAAAATAAGGCTTTTGTTCACCATTAAAGATACCGGTATCGGTATTCCTGAAAACAGGTTATCGGACATTTTTGAGGAATTCATCCAGGCGGAAACCTCTACTTCCCGTAAATATGGGGGCACAGGACTGGGCCTTACCATTGCAAACAAACTGGTGGAACTGCAGGGTGGCACCATATCGGTGGAAAGCGAAGAAGGAGTAGGTTCAACATTCCGGTTCACACTGGAATACGGAGCCTGTTTCCAGCAACTTAAATCTCCTGACAGGGCTTTTGAAAAAATCGTTACCGGAGATGATATTGATTTTACAGGCCTAACTATTCTGCTGGCTGAGGATAACAAAATTAACCAGGGTGTCTGCCGGAAAATTTTAACCTCAAAAGGTGCAAAAGTGGATATTGTTGGAGATGGAAAAAATGTAATTGAACACCTTCACACAAAATCATACGATATAATACTTATGGATATTCAGATGCCTGAAATGGATGGATTGGAAACAACACGCTATATACGATCAAAAATGAATTTGCCCCAATCGGGCATACCTATAATTGCGCTAACAGCCTTTGCCATGGATGGCGAAACTGAAAAATGCATTGCCGCAGGAATGAATGGCTTTGTATCAAAACCATTTAAAGCGCAGGAACTGTGTGCGGCAATAGCACAATTTACAAAACCGGAAAAACAAAAAATCGCCGGCTGATCAGACCACCTTTCTCTTACTGACTTTACTTCCTGCTTTTTGCAACTGGTATTTTATACCTTTGTACTTATAAACCTTACAAACAGATCATGAAAAAATGGCATATAGGTGCAATGCTTACAGTTGCATTTTTAGTTACACTCGGCGCATCATCCAATTCCACATCCGACCAAAACACCAAGCCTGACGAGGGCTTCAAGAACCTTAAAGTGCTGCCTAAAAATATTACCGATGACCAACTGGACTCTGTTATGGGCGAATTCAGTATATCCCTTGGGGTGCGTTGCGGTTTTTGCCATGCCCGCAAAGCTGATACCACCAAACGCGGACTTGATTTCCCAAGCGATAAAAAAGATGAAAAAAATATTGCACGCAATATGTATAAAATGACAGCCTATTTAAATTCAACATATTTCAACTGGAACAATTCCACACGGCCTGATACTATTCATTATGTGGTTTGCTACACCTGCCACCGAGGTACGCACGAACCTGATTCAAAAGTATTCCTGCATATTATTGACTCCACAGAGCAGGAGCATAGGAAGAACAGGCCACACTAAAAAGGTTTTATTTAGACACACAGAATTTTCCATGGGTTGCCACATTATTGGCATTATCCCCTATTTCATAGAAATAAATACCAGGTGAAAATCCGGAGACATTAAGTTGTACCTGGTTGTTATAAATAGATACCGTTTCTATTTCCCTGCCTGTAATATCAACTATTTTAAGGATTTTATTTTCACCGGAGTTTATTAAAAAGTTTATTTCGGTGAAAGATGGGTTTGGATAAACCAGCACCTCCGGCTGTATTGCTTTTTCAGATAGAACTGACAAGGGACAACTAGCAATTTGCAAAGCTTTTTCAAGCAACTCATCCCGGCTATGCCTTAATCCGGCAGTTGTTGGATAAACGATTGAATCGGGCCTGATGCCAATTCGTTGGGTGCTGTCTCCATTGGGTAAAAAAACACCCAGGGTAGTAAAGCTTGTTTGATACTCCTG
>DATHNK010000441.1:0-16040 GCA_035486075.1 Bacteroidia bacterium | reverse complement strand
ATAATGCAGGATTAGAAAACTATATCTTACAAGACGAAGATGCTTTATCGCAACGCAGCGATGTGCGGCAGTTTGTAGTTAATACAAGTAGCCGTTTAAATAGTGTTGCAATCTCATTGAATGGAGGCATGGTTCGTAACGACCCTACTGTTTTTATTAATGGAGAAAATGCGGAGGTGCACCTTAACGGAGTATTTGTGGTAAAAGAAAATCATCATACCGATAACCATACCATGGTGGAGCATCGTGCGCCAAATTGTTTCAGCAATGAACTGTATAAAGGTGTAATAGCTGATAATGCTACCGGAGTATTCAACGGAAAAATACTTGTTTACCGTGATGCGCAAAAAACCAATGCCTACCAATCCAACAAAAATATTTTGATGGGTGATAAAGCAACTATCAACACCAAACCGCAATTGGAAATTTATGCCGATGACGTACGTTGCACACATGGAACTACAACCGGAGTGTTAAACGAAGAAGCCTTATTTTACATGCGTTCCAGGGGGCTGAATGAGAAACTGGCGAAGAATATTTTATTGCAGGCATTTGCTAAGGAAGTCAGCAACACTATAAAGAATGAGACTTTCAGAAATCTGATAGAACAGAAAATAGAACAGAATATCCAATAATTTTTTACTATGGATATTACCGCAAAATCAAAAGTATTAATAAAGGAATTGGATGTTGAAAGTATCCGGAAAGACTTTCCAATTCTGCAAACCAAGGTTCATGACCGGCCTCTTGTTTATTTTGATAATGCCGCCACTTCACAAAAACCTTTAGAGGTTCTTAATGCCATTCAGGAATATTATAAAGAGACAAATAGCAATGTACACCGTGGTATTCACTACCTAAGCAATAAAGCTACTAATGAGTTTGAAGCATCCAGAAAAACTATTGCTGCACATTTGAATGCTTCACATGAAGAAATTATTTTCACTCGTGGAACTACTGAAGCCATCAACCTGGTAGCGTTTTCTTTTGGAGAAGCTTTTGTAAAAAGCGGGGATGAGATCATCATCTCACATATGGAGCATCACTCGAACATAGTGCCATGGCAAATGCTTTGCGAACGGAAAAATGCGATATTGAAAGTAATTCCAATTACAGAACAAGGTGAATTAAAATTAGCTGAATTTGAAAATTTACTTTCTTCAAAAACTAAGCTGGTGGCTGTGACTCATGTTTCAAATACATTGGGTACAATTAATCCGGTGGAAGAAATAATTACCTTGGCTCACGCAAAAAATATTCCTGTTTTGTTGGATGGAGCACAAGCCGCTCCTCACATTAAAGTGGATATGAAAAAACTGGATGTGGATTTTTATTGCTTCTCGGGACATAAGCTTTTTGGGCCAACCGGAATAGGAGTATTATATGGAAAAAGCAAATGGTTAAATCAAATGCCACCATATCAAGGGGGCGGAGAAATGATCAAACAAGTAACACTTGAAAAGACCACTTACAACGAGCCTCCACTGCGTTTTGAAGCCGGAACACCAAATATTGAAGCATCCATCGTTTTGGCGAAAGCGATAGATTATGTAAATAGTATTGGTTTGGATGCAATCGCAAAACATGAGCATGATCTGCTTTTATATGCTACAGAAAGATTAGAAAAAATTGAAGGACTGAAAATTATTGGAACTGCGAAACATAAGACCAGCGTAGTATCTTTTGTTGTGGAGGGCATTCATCCTTCCGATATTGGAATATTGCTCGATAAACAAGGAATAGCGGTCCGCACGGGCCACCATTGCACACAACCGCTTATTGACTTTTATAAGATCCCCGGAACCGTTAGGGCTTCCTTTGCATTTTATAACACTTTTGAGGAGATTGATATTTTTGTAAAAGCCCTTAATAAGGCAATTAGCATGTTAAAATAGTGTATGAGTATTGAGGAAACAGAAAATGAAATTGTAGAAGAGTTTGAGATCTTCGGCGACTGGATGGAGAAATACGAACACATCATAGAGATTGGAAATTCTGTGCCGAAGATCAATGAAAAATATAAAGACGAAGCACATGAAATAAAGGGATGCCAAAGCAAAGTTTGGTTGCATTCGGAATTGAAAGATGGTCATATTTTTTATTCTGCAGATAGCGATGCAATAATAACAAAAGGGTTGGTGGGATTGGTGATACGGGTTTTTTCCGGTCATACACCTGAGGAAATTATTAATGCTAACTTAAGTTTTATTGACAAGATTGGATTGCATGAACATCTTTCACCAACCCGTTCCAATGGACTCACTGCAATGATAAAACAGATTAAATTTGATGCCCTTGCGCAACAAACTTTAGCAACTAAAAAATAAAATGCCAGCAGCAATAAATAGCAAAAACGAGGAATTAAGCACGAAAGTAATTGACATGCTTAAAACCTGCTATGACCCTGAAATACCTGTGGATATTTGGGAACTAGGCCTGATTTATGAAGTGAACGTAAACGAGACAAACGATGTAGTTGTTACCATGACTCTTACCTCTCCATCATGCCCTGTTGCTGAATCGTTGCCGGTTGAAGTGGAACAAAAGATAAAAGACCTGGAAGGCGTGAATAGCGCTAAGATAGAACTTACCTTCGACCCGCCCTGGGAAAAGGAAATGATGAGCGAAGTTGCCCAACTGGAGTTAGGGTTTATGTAAGTATATTCTGTTATCAGAATATTTTCTCTCCCTTATAAATAGCTTTTAAAATACGTTGCCCTATATAAATTTTGTAGTGGCTGTAGTCGTAATAATTGCCAACTTGATTGGTAATAGAGTTTTTGCCTGAGAAATTAAAAACATTATCACTTCCAAATATTTGTTTGAGAATGATCTCATCGGCAGGATTGAAATACTCCAGGGAATATAAGGGACTCAGCACTATTTTATAGTTGGTTTTATGTTTATCAAATATTTTTTTTATTTCTTTTAATACACTAATTTCCTTTGATGTTAAACACGCGGGTGAAATAACAGTTTCATTTTTACGGGTGTAAAACATAGGCCGTTTATAAAAACGTATTGAGTCGGAGGCAATCTCTTGCATTACAGTTGTCAGGAAATGCGGGTCATTAGTGATTTCATCATAGCTGAAATATTGCTCTTTAGACGGAATATAGGTCTCCATATAAGGCCTGTAGGTTTTAAAAAGCCTGTAATCAATATAGCGGATAAAAAAGAAATCGGAATAAAAACTTTTAAGGAACTCCAATTGAAAGTCCAGGGTAGGCGTACCGGTAATTTTATAGTCTTTTATGTCTCCAAAAGATTTGTCTTGTGTAAGATTATATGTTTCGGGGTCACTTATAATTAAAACGTTTTCTAAAGGATTTCCTATGCTGTCAATATATCTGATTTTAGTATAAATGCCAAACAGGTTTTCTTTCCATGCATCGAAGTGAAAAGGCGTAGTGTCATCAACATAAGGACCCCAGTCTTTGCATTGGAATGCAAGACTCCGGGAACTTCCGAAAATAAAGGACTTAAAATGGTATTTCGGATTATTTTTCAAGAAAATACGCGAGCTTATGATATCCCTGTTCCAATGTAAATCGCCTGGCGATTCGAGACCGCGAATAATATTAAATGGATCGAGTGCAATATATAGAATCAGTAAAAATAAAAATGGAAGAGCACAGGCAAAAAGCCTTTTTAAAAAAACAGTTGGTGTATTCTTCTTTAGTATCAAAATTGGAAATAAATAAATTGTCTTTTTTCAAATACACCTAAAAATAATATAACAAATACACAGCCAACATATACAGCCCAGCGCAGGTAAAATGGCTTTGATTTTAAATATTCTACTATGTTGATCTTTCCTTGTAAAATGGAGAAACCTTCAATGAATAGAATCAGGAATACGGAAAATAACAGGTTTTCTTTTGATATACCTAAATTATCGGACAGGCTTTGATGATGCAATAATTTTGAAAGCATATCGGGTATCCCTTTAATAATACGGGTTATAACGTACACTGCAGATCTAACTGAATCGGACCGGAAGAATATCAATGCGAAAGTAACCAATACAAAAACCAGTACCCTGTCAATGAATTTTGACAATGAAGGAAATTTTGCAAGGCCAATTATTGTTTCAATTTTCTCTCTGAAATTTTTAGATATTATGGCGAACACAATGTAAAATCCATGCAATGCGCCAAAAACAACGAATGTCCAGTTGGCGCCATGCCACAGGCCGCTGACCAGAAATACAATAAATAGATTTAAATATAATTTCAGAGTACGGTTACCTCGCTTTTTGTTGAGGGAAATAGTTAATGGATAAAATAAATAATCGCGAAACCAGGTGGATAAAGAGATGTGCCAGCGATTCCAGTATTCCGCAATACTTAGGGAACTAAAGGGCCTGTCGAAGTTTTTCATGAGTGTAAAACCCATAACACGGGCTGTGCCAATGGCTATGTCGGAATATCCTGAAAAATCGCAAAATATTTGGAAGGTAAAAAAGATGGCTGCTATAATGAGGGAGCGGCTATTATGAGATTGAGGGTCTTTATAAACATAATCAACAAGGATGGCTAGCCGGTCGGCAATTACAACTTTCTTGAATAGTCCCCAAACTATTAACCGCAGCCCACCTGTAACTTTTTCATAATCGAAATTGAATTTCTCACGAAACTGGTGCAATAGGTTCTGGGGCCTTTCTATAGGCCCTGCTACAAGCTGCGGATAGAACATTACATAAAGTGAGTATATTCCGAAATGACGTTCTGCTTTTTGATTTCCGCGATACACTTCGATGGTGTAACTCATCGCCTGGAAGGTGTGAAACGACAACCCGATAGGAAGCAGGATTTTTAAATATGGCAATGGGCTATTCGTCCCAAAGCCATGTAGCAGGTGGTTGAAATTTCCATTGAGAAAATTGTAGTATTTAAACATACACAAAACACCGATATTAGCCAGGATGCTACAGACCAGGAAAAGTTTTCTTCGCCTGCCCTCGGCTGCTTCTATAAAACGTCCCGCAAAGTAATCTATTACAATTGTGAATCCTAAAATGAGGATGTAAATAGGGACAAAGGCCATGTAGAAGTAGCAACTGGCAGCCAGGAGCAGGATCCATCGGTATTTATGGGGCAGTGCAAAATATAAGGAAGTAACTACAACGAAAAAGAATAAAAACTGCAGGGAGTTGAATAACATACTTTTGCTATAGTGTTATCTATAATCGTTAATTGTTAAACAAGGCCGGTACGAAATCTTCAAATGCTTTGTTGCCGGCGATAGTAAGTCGGCAGTGTAAAAATAGTATAATAAAATGCTTCAGGCAGTTTTCTTTTCCAGTATTTCAATAAGGTTTTTAACAGAATCTATCTTTTGTATATCGCTTGTATTGAAGGATACTTTATAGAAATCCTGGATATCCATAATTAAATTTATGTGGTTGATCGAGTCCCATAAAGGCATATCCTTCCTCGTTGTGTTTTCAGTAATGTCGGCCTTTTTGCCTAATGCTTTATAAAACAGTGGTTGCAGTTCGGAGATAGTTGGTTTCATTTTTTATTTTGGTGTAAAATTTCTCGGCTGGGATATTCTTATCGGTTTTAACAAATTTAAGGGACGAAATATACAGGTTATTTTTCTTTAAATCGTTCATTACAAAGTCTAAAAAACCGTATTCTATTTTTTTGCCCAGAACTCTGCAACTCATAAGGTAGTTCTCCAGGATCACTTCTTTATTTTTACTTGGTTGAATCAGTATCAAACCAACCGTTCCATAATCTCCGAATTTGTCTGAAATCTTCAGGGAATACAGGCTTCCTCCGGCAGTAATGAATTGCTTTAACTGGTCCGGGTTATATTCCTGTTTATTAAAATTGAATTGATTTGTTTTTCCGGTCATTTGTGAAAGTCTTTCCAGATCATTCAAATCGTTCAGCGAAATATCCATTTTAATTTCGAGGCTGGCAATAAAATCATCGATATTTTCAAAGTGCTGCTCCGCGCTTTTCCTTTGCTGCAGTGTAATATATTGTTCGGTCTTTTCTTTATCTTCCTGAAGTACCTTTCTTTTTTTGAATTCAAATTTATTTGTGAGTGTAAGAAAATTGGAATAATCTTCTGTAAATTCAAAACAGGTAACGCCGGGCAACAAGCTTTTTACCAAGTCAAGTTCGAACTTGTTATCGTCGATAAAAATAAAGGAATCGATTCCTACATTCAATTCAGAAACTATTTCCCGTATGTTTTGCACTTTATCGTTCCAGTTTATTTTACGGATAATAAAGTCTTCCGGTTTAAGTGGAAAGTTCTTTTTTGCGAATGCTTCTTCCACATCTTCCTCATTATTTTTAGAGCAAATACAAAGCAAAAAGCCTTCTTCTTTTTTTACTTTTAAGAACTCCTGCAAATGATAGTGGATTATACCTTCCGCATCTTTATCACAACGAATTCCCTGCACGCCATCTTCTCCTACAACCCCTTTCCACAAGGTATTATCGCAATCCACAACAATTACTTTTTTTTCTTCTGTAAATAGCCAGTTAAGTTGTTCCACCAATATCTGAGCAAGACCTTCGATAGCCCTTTTGGAATAAGGCATTTGGTAGAGATGGCCTATGGTATAGTTGTAAAAATTTACTTCTCCAAGATTAGCAAGTACAGCCTGAAAATCGAAAACAAAAAAATTGGGTTGCCCTAAAAGTTGATGAATTTCTTCTGAAAAAAGAAATGCAGTATCAAAAGATCTGCCCGATGAAAACTTTACAGGGTTTCCTGTAAACGCCTGAGAAATTGAATTACTGACAAGGACTATTTTATCTGTAATTTGAGATGAAATATGAAGCAGGGTATTAAAGAATGATTTCTGCCATTCAACAGGGCGGCGATGAAAAATTTGGTCGGAGTGAATAAATAAAACATCAGCATCGGCTAAATCATCTGCTGAAAGGGTTAACAGTTTACTGATAATATCTTCTTCGTACGAAAAACGGCACGAAATGGTTCCCCCGGAAATAGAATCTATCTCTTTGGCAATATGGTCAAATGTAATATCAGTTATGGCGTATACTTTCATTTAAATATCGGAGACTGTGGTGAGATATGCCAAAGGTAGTAAATGATTTTTTAGGTGAGTAAAGGATTAATTACCTTTGCGAAAATTGCGTATATGATACTCCATCATTCGGGCTTTGTGGTTAGTGATGTTGATTCCTGGGAGAAACAAATGGCATATGAGGAGAAGGTTGGCGATGTAATTGACCCGATTCAGAATTCAAGGCTGGCATTATACAGGAATTTCGGCGAATCTTACATAGAACTTATTCAGCCACTGAATGAGCAATCTTTTAGCTGGAATAGTTTGCAAAAGTTTGGAAATCATTTTAATCATTTTTGCTACTCCGTTAATTCATTGGAAGAAATAGAAAAAATAGCGTTGGATTTTAAGCTTCAGCAAGTAATGGCCCCCGTTCCGGCAGTTCTTTTTAATAATAAATTAGTTGCATTTTATTACTCCCGCAACAGGCAGGTGGTGGAGTTTTTAATTGAAGGGTAAAGCTGAGCTTTCTGGAAAAACCTTTATTTAGGTACTATCTTAAAATATTCTTCATCATATTCCTTAAACCAATTCCATAGTCCCCGAATTCTTTCCCTGTCATTTTTGGCCATACAATCATCGAACTCAGTTTTTATATGTTCATAGCCAATACGGATTCCATTCAGCCAGAGAGAAAGCTTTTCCAAATCATATTTTCCGCATAATTCTGAGAATGATTTTAACATGGGAGCATAACCCATTGCAAGAATTTCATCCGTACCATAATTGCACATGATGCTATGAAGAACACCTAAAAAAGCAGTGAGATATTCTTTTTCCGGAATATCTTTAGTAAGCGCAATAAATTTTTCCGCATTATCCGGAAAAACATTGGAACGATAATCTTTCCAGGAAAGCATTTATGCTATATATTTAATTATGCTTTCTCTTCCCAAACCCTGCAAATGTTCACAATAACTTCGGCGGCCTTTTGCATGTCCTGAACACTTACCCATTCCTGTTTGCCATGAAAAGCATGCTCGCCTGCAAAAATATTCGGGCAGGGCATTCCCATAAAGGAAAGCCTGGAACCATCAGTTCCGCCACGGATACTTTGGGTATGCACTTTTATTCCTGAAAGTTTCATGGCTTCTTCCGCATATTGAATAACTATGGGATGCCGGTCAATAATTTCTTTCATGTTGCGGTATTGTTCCGTAACCTTAAACATATATGTAGAGTTTGGATAATCCTTCAGAATTTTTTCTGTGATTGTCCTTAGCAGATCCTCTTTCGCTTTTAATCCTTCCGTAACAAAATCGCGAACTATGAATTTCAACGTGGCTTGCTCCAAACTACCGCTGATGGATGTAGGGTGAACAAACCCTTCCATATCTTGGGTAGATTCCGGAGAGCAAGTATCTTTAGGCAATTCAGCAATTATTTCAGAAGCAATTTTAATCGCGTTCTCCATTTTGCCTTTGGCAAAACCCGGGTGTACGCTCACGCCATTCAGTACTATTGTTACTGCATCCGCAGAAAAATTTTCCGCTTCAATATGTCCGAGCGATTCACCATCCATAGTATAGCCATATTCAGCGCCAAGTTTTTTCATATCTACTTTATCTACTCCCCGGCCAATTTCCTCATCGGGAGTAAACAATATGCGGATGGCTCCGTGCTTCACTTCAGGATGAGCCATTAAATATTCTGCACCGGCCATTATTTCTGCCAGGCCCGCTTTGTTGTCGGCGCCCAGCAAGGTAGTTCCATCGGTAGTAACTATATCGTTGCCAATTTGGTTCAGCAAATCGGTATGTGCCCTGGGTGTAAGCACCTGTGCCTTATCATTGGGTAATTGAATATTGCCACCCAGGTAGTTTTTGTGTACTATCGGGTTCACATTCTCACCGGTGCAATCGGGGGAAGTATCCATGTGAGAGCAAAAACATATTACAGGAACGATTTTATCTGTATTAGATGGAATAGTTGCATAAATATATCCATATTCATCCAGTTCGGCATCAGCAATGCCCATGGTTTTTAATTCTCCCAGCAAAACTTTTGCCAGATTTTTTTGCTTTTCCGTTGATGGAATGGTTGGTGATTCAGGGTCAGATTGGGTATCAATCTTAACGTAGCGCAAAAAGCGCTCCAGTACTGCTTGTGGTGTTATCATGTTACAAATGTAAAAAAATCAGGGAGATTGTTTTCTATGCAGAACATAAATATATCGTTCTGTATGCGGAACATAATTAGGATAAGGAAATTGTTTAATGATCTCGTATCCCTCCAGGTTATGGAATGTTACCATGTATTCATCGTCATCCACGAACCAAAAGCTTCTGAGCGGATCTTTGGGATGAGGAGGGAAAACTTTATCTACATACCAGCCATTAAATTCATATCCTCCATCCATTTTCAGCAGAGATATTTTCAAGTCCTTTGTTAAGTAATCGGTAGCCTGATAACGGGCGCGGTTCCATGAAATATAATCATGTGTAAGCGCTGAGCCAAAAAGCCCCATAGCAAGAGTGATAAAGCAACAGGTTAGATATACCGGCTGCCTTATTTTAATTGTTTCACCTATTCCGGCAATAACTATAATAACAGACATAGCTATAAAAGGAAGCATGTATCTGTCGAAGATAAAACTAGGTACGAATATTAAAAAGGAGTATGCGATAAAGAAAAACAAAATAAATAGTTGTTTAAAATGCGCTTTGGTAAAATTCCTCTTCTTATAGGCTTCAATAAGGTCAATGACGACTTTTCCCAGATTAACAACCATGATAATTGCTGCAAATTGAGCTGCCATTTTGATGATCTTTAAAAGCATTGGTGAAAAATCAGGGTTCGGCTGAATCATTTCCAACATGCCCTTTAACGTTCTTGGCCCGAAGCCATAAGTATCCAAAGTATTCCCGAGTGGTAAATTGTAATCTGCAACAATAGAAACGAAGACAAAAAATAAAACTAAAATGAATAGAATTATTTTCTGGCGCCTGGTACTGTTTGTAATTGCATTCCATGTGGTGAAAACCAGCAAGGGAAGAATAAAGAAGCCTGAATAAATTAAAATAAGACAACCCCAATCCCTGACATGATGATAAACATCTACAGGCTGCTTTAAAAAAGCAATCACACTGCTTCCTTCATAAGGTTTTAATTCAGAGCCAATATGTTTCAGCCACCATAGCCCAAAGTTAAGTGCCGCGAGTGTGATAAGTGCCGGTATCGCATATTTTATGCATTGTATAAATCCGGGCCGTTTTTTTACAATAGCTGCCGCTGCAAATGCAAAAGGAATCACAACTCCATGCTGCCTGATAAGTGTTGCTATAACCGCAAACGCAGTAGCCAAAATTATGTGCAGGGTTCTGTCAGATTCTATGGCGCAGAAAAAGAAATAAATAGACAGGAGTGCGAAGGTGAGAAATGGAACATCGGTCATAAAACTATTGGATGATCCAATAAAAATTGGATTGGCCGCAAGAAGCAAGGCTCCGAGGAAAGACAATTTTTCATTCTTGCTGACTTTTAAAAGTAAAAAATAAAACAAGAGTATTCCTGATAAGGATAAGAACAGTGTTGAAAATCTCAATGCAATAAATGAAAACCCGCCCGGCAGGCAAAACAGTGCGCCCCATAATACCTGCATCATAAGTATGGGGGAATAGGTGTCGGTGGCAAAATAATAGCCTTTGTTGATGAGGAACCACACAGGCCTTGAATATTGCCAATCGTCATTCAATGGGAAATTGGCAATAGGGTTTACTATAATAACCATTGCAACCCAAAACAATATGAGCAATAAAGGAAAAATATAACGGTTGCGGTTCATGGTTGCAAAAGTAAAAAAATTACTTCCGGTGTTCTATAGAAATATAGCGTGTTTCCTGGCGAATGTAATTGGTGTATGGATATTGTTTGATAAGGGAATATCCTTTATGGGAGCCAAACATAACCATGTATTCATCGTCGTCTACATACCACCAGCTTTTACCCCTGTCCCATGGGTAGAATTTTCCAATTGTCCAACCATTAAATTCATATCCACCGTCAATTTTATGGGGCGATATTTTGAGATCTTCCGTAAGATAATTCAATGCCTGCCAGCGTGCACGATTCCAATCGAGGTAATCATGGGTGCCAAAAACACTAAATATTAAAACAGGCAGTAGAATAATACTGTAGAGGGCTGCAACTGCTGATTTTGCTATTTTGAAATCTTCCCATCCTATTGCTATCAATACAAAAAACAGGGGAATATAAAATAAAAGGTACCGGTCGAAAAAAGCACTCGGTATAAACATGAGTAAGGAATATCCCGCCATGCTTGCAATAATAAAACAGGCTAATTCAGAACTTTTATCCAATGCACCCTTCCTGTATAGTTTTATAGATTTTACCAGGATAGAACCTATACAAAACAGCAATAAAAGTGCGCCAATAAATGCTATAGCAATCAGTGAATTCACAACGTAGGGATTATCCGGAACATCCGGTATATTTTCTATTCTTATTGGTTTTGGCCCTAATGACCATATATTAATTACATACCCGCAAGGCATCTTTGACCAATCGAAAATTAAAGAGGGAATAAATAATAAAGAGAATGCAAATGTGTACAGCCTTTCTTTTACCGGTAGTATTTTATAAAATTTCACAGCCCTGAATACCAGGAAAGGGAAAAGAAAAAACCCCGGATAATATAATATGTAGCCTATGCGTTCAAATAGTTGTACGATAAGAGTTCGCGGTTGGCTTAAAAAGTCACTAAGGTGCATACCGCCATAGGGCTTTAGTTCCGACCCGATATATTTCAACCAGAACAATGTTGATTTTAACAGAAACGTTGTAATTATTGCCGGAATAAAATAGCCGAACCAATGCTTAATTTTTGGTTTATCCCTAAGTATTGCAGCAACCCCGTAAGCAAATGGAATAACAATGCAGAATTGCCTTATAAGGGTGGATATAACTGCAAAGAGCGTACCCCAAAAAAGAAATTTCCGTTGGCCTGATTCAAAATGACGGTAAAAATAATAGATTGAAATAATTGCAATAGCCATAAAGGAAGTATCAGTCATAAATGAAAAAGCATGGAAAAAATAAAAAGGGTTGATCAGAAGAATTACTGCGCCCAGGAAGGATAGGAGATCATTTTTTGTGATACGTTTTAAAAGAAAATAAAATGCTATTACGCCAATCAATCCCAATACGAGCATAGAGATTCTTAGGGTGGTAAATGAAAACCCTCCGGGCAAACACCATAATGCGCCCCAAAAAACCTGGGCCACAATAATGGGGGAGAACTCGTCCGGCGAAAAATAATAACCTTTAGTAATAAGGTACCATACGGGCCGGGCATATTGCCAATCATCATTCAGCGGGAAATTACCGATGGGATTTACTATAATTACAAGGATTATCCATAGTAATAAAAGCAGGACAGGATATATGAGTTTGCTGCGGTTCATTTCAATAAAAATAAAAACCCGAGATTTTTTTACGACGCAAAATGCAAATATTTCTCATTTGATATGGAAGGTAATTTTGATATGGAAATTGCTTTAAATTGAAATACTCCCTGCGTTCTCCGAATGAAAGTACATATTCCAGGTCGGGAGGTGTATTGACTTTCGGGTCATAAATAAATTGTCCAACGCTCCAGCCGTTGCACTCATAACCGCCATCAACCGCGCTTGGTGCTATATGCATGGTAGTAGTCGCGTAATTCCAAGCACTCCAGCGGGCGCGGTTCCAGGCAAGGTAGTCATGTGTGCCTGAAGTACTGAATACAGCAGTCAGAGAAATCAGGATGGAGGAAATAATAAATGCAGGCACTCTGATTTTGCCCACTTCATGATTTGCTCGGCATGATAATAGAAAGAATAACGGGAAAAAAATTAAAAGGTATCGGTCGAAAAAGAAATCAGGGATAAACATTAAAAAGGCATACCCAAAAATACATACAACTATAAAAACCTGTTGTGTTGAATAGCTTTTCTCCGGAGATTTGGGTTCCACAATAATTGTTCCGATTTTAATCAGGAGAAGTATGGCTCCTGCAAAAGAAAGTATCGTAAATAAAGGCCCGAAATAAGGTATATCAATTACTCCGGGGTCACTCCAGAAGTTTTCAAACCGGAATGTTGTTGGCCCTATGGAACCATCGCCTAGTATATTCCCAACAGGAACATTGATGCAAGCATGGATAAGTGAAGGAAGAAAAATTATAATCAAAGATAAAACAGTCATTTTCTTTTTTCGTGACCGGTTTTGCAAGAAAATATTTCCGGAAAAAAGAGTATATGGCAGAAGAAAAAAACCTGTGTAAAATAACAGGAAACCACTTCTGTTAAATATGTAACGGGCAATATCAGCCGGCTTGCTGAGAAATTCTACCATTGATTTGCCATCGTAAGGGTGCAATTCCGAACCAATATGTTTTAGCCATAATAAGGTAAGTTCGAGCGCCACAATGGTTATTAATGGAGGAAGAAAATAGAACGCCGCCTGCTTAATGTTGGGTTTGTTTTTTACAATTACTGCAATAGAATAGGCTATAGGTATAACAACTCCAAATTGCCTTATCAATGTTGCAATTATAGAGAAAATAACAGCAAATACAAGGTATCCCTTGTGGTGATTATCGAGTGCTCTGAAAAATAAGGAAATGGAAATTAATGCAAAAACAAGGAATGGCACGTCGGTCATAAAAGTATTGGAAAGGGAGAAATAGAGTGGATTTATAAGCAGTAATAAAGCCCCTAAAAAGGCAATCTTTTTGTTATGTGAAATTCGATTTATAAGGAAATAGAATACAAACACCCCAATGAGGCCAAGAACTAAAACTGATACTCTTAGGGCTGTAAATGAAAACCCACCGGGAAGGCAAAACAGGGTTCCCCATAAAACCTGGGCTGCAATAATAGGTGAATATTTATCGGGGGAAAAGTAATAGCCTTTATTGATGAGGAACCAAACCGGCCTGGCATATTGCCAGTCGTCATTGAGCGGAAAATTACCTATGGGGTTCACAATGCATATCATTAATACCCAAAGCAATACCAGCAAACAAGGATAAAAGAAGGCGCTCCTGTACATACGGGCAAAGGTAAAGGAATTGTTGATTCGTCTCATTAACAATACAATAGATTCTTGAAAATAGTAACCTGAGAATGCCTATCTTTGCAAGGTTAAATCCGGTATGAGCAACGAAGTGGAAGAAATAAAGAATAAGGTGGCCAACAGCGGTTTGGAACCCCTAAATTTAGGTGATTTTTATCCCGAAGGTGAAAGGGTGATAATTGACCTGAAAGATCACTTGTTTGAAGGATTGATCTTGCGTGAAAAAGATTTCAGGACTTTTCTTAAAAATGAGGACTGGCCTAAGTACAAAAATAAGTATGTGGCTATAACTTCCACGGCAGATGCTATTATTCCGCAATGGGCCTACATGCTTCTTGCATCTGAACTGGAACCTTACGCAAAAAAGGTAGTGTCCGGAAACATGGATACACTGGAGGCGATTATTTATAGTGACGCTCTCAAAGAAAAATTGCATCCTGAAAATTACAAAGACAAAAGAGTAATGATACGTGGTTGCGGAGATAAGGAATTACCATTATCAGCATTTTCAGATGCTGTTACCCTCCTGAAACCTTATGCCAAAAGTATTATGTATGGAGAAGCGTGTTCCAACGTGCCGATATATAAATCAAAATCGGAGATTCAAACTGTATAAACTTTAAACTGTATAAACTGATCATGGAAAATCAACTTTCCGATATAGAAAGCGCCATTGAAGATATTAAAAAGGGCAAACTTGTTATTGTAGTCGATGACGAGGACCGCGAAAATGAAGGCGATTTTATAACTGCCGCCCGCAACGTTACCCCTGAAATGGTGAACTTTATGACCCAGTATGGCAGAGGTTTACTTTGCGCACCCATTCAGGAGGACAGGTGTCATGAACTGGGACTTGAAATGATGGTTACTCAAAATACATCCCTGCATCAAACACCGTTTACTGTTACGGTAGATTTGCTTGGACATGGCTGCACTACCGGTGTATCAGCACACGACAGGGCAAAAACGATACAGGCGCTTTCACATATTTCAACTAAAGCTTCTGACTTTGGAAGACCCGGACATATATTTCCATTACGTGCCATGAAAGGTGGGGTTCTCAGGAGGGCAGGTCATACTGAAGCTGCGATTGACCTGGCTCGTCTTGCCGGTTTTGAACCTGTAGGTGCGCTTATTGAAGTGATGAA
Organism: Bacteroidia bacterium; assembly: GCA_035486075.1. Classification (GTDB taxonomy): domain Bacteria; phylum Bacteroidota; class Bacteroidia; order JABEUT01; family JABEUT01; genus JABEUT01. The sequence goes on along the minus strand of DATHNK010000441.1, from coordinate 755 downwards.
TGAAGACGGATCTATGGCCAGGCTTCCGCAATTGCTGGAGATTGCCAAAAAATTCGATATGAAAGTTATTTCAATAAAAGATCTGATTGAATATCGTCTTCACAAAGAAACTATTATTGCCCGTGATATTGAGGTTAAAATGCCAACCAAATGGGGTAATTTCAAACTTATTGCTTACCGCCAGACAACGAATGACCAGGAACGCCTTGCACTGGTAAAAGGCACATGGAAGAAAGATGAACCGGTGTTGGTTCGCATGCACTCTTCCTGTGTTACAGGAGATATTTTTGGTTCCCTGCGTTGCGATTGCGGCTCCCAGTTGCACAAGGCAATGGAACATATTGAAAAGGAAGGAAAGGGAGCTGTAGTTTATATTAACCAGGAAGGACGAGGCATTGGACTACTTAATAAATTAAGGGCATATAAATTGCAGGAAGAAGGCAGAGATACTGTTGAAGCTAACCTGGAACTCGGTTTTAAAATGGATGAACGGGATTACGGTGTTGGCGCGCAAATATTGCGTGACCTGAATATTTCCAAATTAAGATTAATGACTAACAATCCAAAAAAGAGAGCCGGATTGATGGGCTATGGATTGGAGATAGTTGAAAATGTGGGGTTGGAAGTCGCCTCAAATCCGCATAACCATTTTTATCTGCAAACCAAAAAAGATAAGATGGGCCACACCCTTAAATTGGACGAAAAAAACTAGATTCGCCCTCATGTTATTTAAAGATATTATAGGACATGGAGCG
>DATHNK010000440.1:0-2817 GCA_035486075.1 Bacteroidia bacterium | reverse complement strand
TCGGTGATAATGCATATAAAATTCCGGAACGGGCTACCATATAAATACCTGCGGTAACCATGGTTGCAGCGTGAATGAGTGCTGATACCGGAGTCGGACCGGCCATTGCATCGGGCAGCCAGGTATATAGTGGTATTTGTGCACTCTTACCCATTGCACCAACGAACAACAATAAGGTAATTGCAGTAAGCATAGTGTTACCACTGGTGAAACCGGTTGCCTTTGAGAAAACGGTATGGTAATCGGAACTGCCGAAAGTGATGAACAATAAAATGATGCCCAATAAAAACCCAAGGTCGCCAATACGGTTCATAATAAAGGCTTTCTTGGCAGCGTCGTTATAGGCTTTGTTTTTGAACCAGAAACCAATGAGCAGATAAGAACAGAGCCCTACACCTTCCCAACCAACAAACATTAGCAGATAGCTGGAAGCCATTACCAATACAAGCATAAAGAATATAAAAAGATTCAAATAAGCGAAGAAGATATTGTGTTTCTCATCATCGTGCATATACCCTATGGAATAAACATGAATAAGGAATCCAACTCCGGTAATTATCATCAGAAAAATCGAAGAAAGCGGGTCGAGCAGGAAAGTAAATGAAGCGGAGAAACTACCGACATTGATCCAAGGTGCAAGTTGAATTTCCTGTGATTGACCCGAGATATTCATGAATACCATAAGCGCCAAACCAAATGAAATAAGTAACATTCCGCAGGCGATAACTGCAGCCAATGTTTTAGGCAACCGCTTATTCAGCAAGCCGAGGATGATAAACCCGGCAAGTGGAAAAAATGGAATTAAAGCGGCGAATTGCAACATATCTCTTTGTTATCCTTTCAATCTGTTTAGTACATCTATATCCGTTGACTTCGTATTCCTGTATACCACCACTAAAATAGCCAGCCCGACGGCAATTTCTGCCGCTGCCACCGCCATGGTAAAGAATACAAATACTTGTCCTTTGGCATCATTATTATAAGCTGAAAATGCCACAAGCAAAAGATTCACCGCATTCAGCATAAGTTCAATCGACATAAAAATAATGATGGCATTACGGCGGAACAATACCCCCATCACTCCAATGCAGAATAAAATACTGCTCAGCAGAACGTACCAGTCCATCGGTATTGTTTTTATCATTCCCATTTCTTACTTGTAATTAGGTTGGAACGCGGATGACGCGGATTGTTTATGATCATTTAAGATTTCTTTATTTGTAAAAACTTTCCGCTTGAATTCCGGCTCTTTACCAAAATTCAAAAGTAATCCAACTTCAATATCGGTGGCTTTTAAATAATTAATAAGTTGAAATTCATGTTCTTCACATAGTTCCTCAGCGGCTTTTAATTCAACAATAACAGATTCATTTATAATTAAATCAGCATAATACTCTCCAACTTCTTTTCCTTCATAATGAACCTTAATGCCTTTTTGTTTTTCTACCGACAAACCCAAATTCTCTAATTCCAAAAACATAGCATTTTCATATACCTTTTCAAGAAAACCATATCCAAGCTTATTATAAACTTTATAATAAGCCTTGATTATCTTTTCAGTTATATCAGAATGTTTTAAATTATCTGCATGCATCATAAACAATCTGCGTCATCCGCGTTCCATTGAATTTAATCATTTAATATCTTTTTTACCTAACATTACCGCACCCACCATGGCTGCCAAAAATAATATAGCCGACACTTCAAATGGCAGCAGGAAATCATTAAATAATACTTTCCCTAAATTTTCAATTAAGCCTGCATTGTGGCTGAATGGCTGAATGGAAACTGTATCAGCGCCTTTTAGCGAACCAACCAGCACCACCATCAGCAAGCCCGCGGCTATAACGGCAATAAGTTTTCGCAGCATGCTTTTATGAGGTTCCGTTTCTTTATTCAAATTCATTAACATCACCACGAACAGGAACAGAACCATAATAGCTCCCGCATAAACAATAATATTTACGATAGCCAGGAACTGCGCATTTAATAAAACATATTCTCCGGCGATGGCGAAAAATGTAAGAACCAGGTATAATATACTGTGTACAGGGTTTTTTGCGAATACCACCATTAAAGCAGATAAAATAGCGAAAAATCCCAGAATAATAAACAAATACACCGTCATTACTTATTCGATTTAGGATATAATTTGTTATGGGCGTATTGTGGATTCTTTTTGAAATCCCTTGTCTCTTTGGTTTCACGAACAGAAACATCTATCGGCTTATCGATCGGATCAACTAATATATCTTTTCCGAAGACGAAATTTTGGCGAACGTAATCTGAATCAATGATCCTGTCAGTTAGAAAAATAGCTTCTTTAGGGCATGCCTCTTCGCATAATCCGCAGAAGATGCAACGCAACATATTTATTTCGTAAACCGATGCATATTTTTCTTCCCTGTACAATGCTTCTTCCCCGGGTTTTCTTTCGGCAGCAGTCATCGTGATAGCTTCGGCAGGACAAGCCACGGCGCACAGCCCGCAGGCAGTGCAACGTTCGGCCCCGTTTTCATCACGCTTTAACACATGCTGTCCGCGGTAAACAGGCGCAATTGGGCGGGTCTGTTCCGGATACTGTACAGTAACTTTTTTCTTGAAAAAATGCTTTAGCGTAATTCTCAACCCACCCATAATAGCAGGGATATACAGCTTCTCAACAAAGGTCATCTTTTTGTTGGACGCTACTTTACTTCTGGTGGTGAGGGTTTGCATTATTATCCGTTCTTTTATCGCGCCGCAAATATATTCATTTTTAGGAAGGCAAAAAGAGATTTTAAAATAACATTATCAAAGCCTGTTTGAACGAATAAA
>DATHNK010000439.1:0-2533 GCA_035486075.1 Bacteroidia bacterium | reverse complement strand
TCCTATAAAAACAATTTGCTATTATGAGAATGGTAAGAAAAAGGAAATGCATTCAATGAAAATTCTTCAAAAACAAAAAAAGGAAGAATATGTTGACATTTATTGGGATGAGAAAGGAAAAAAGAAGAAAAGTATAACTGAAAAAGAACTAAAAATAGGATTAATTTAAAGAGATTGCTTCGCAGAGCCTCGCAATGACGAACCAAAAACAAACTTTATCACTAAATTATGAAAAGAGTATTAATCACAGGAGCAGCGGGTTTTCTTGGCTCCCATTTGTGTGACAGGTTTATAAAGGAAGAATATCATGTAATAGGCATGGATAACCTCATTACAGGCGACCTCCGGAATATCCAACACCTCTTTTCCCTGGAAAATTTTGAGTTCTACCACCACGATGTTTCCAAATTTGTCCATGTACCTGGAGAACTTCATTACATATTGCACTTTGCATCACCGGCAAGCCCTATCGATTATTTAAAAATTCCTATACAAACCCTTAAAGTAGGCTCCCTTGGAACTCACAACTTGTTGGGCCTTGCTAAAGCAAAAAATGCAAGGATACTTGTAGCATCCACTTCGGAAGTTTATGGAGACCCGCTTGTTCATCCGCAAACGGAGGAGTATTGGGGAAATGTCAACCCTGTTGGCCCGCGCGGGGTATATGACGAAGCCAAGCGTTTCCAGGAAGCTATAACTATGGCCTATCACACCTTCCATAAAGTAGAAACACGTATTGTAAGAATATTCAATACTTACGGCCCCCGCATGAGGCTAAATGACGGACGTGTACTACCCACCTTTATTGGTCAGGCTCTGCGTGGCGAACCATTAACTGCCTTTGGTGATGGCAGCCAAACCCGTTCTTTCTGCTATGTTTCCGATTTAGTGGAAGGAATTTACAGACTGCTTTTGAGTGATTATTCGAGCCCAGTGAATATTGGCAACCCGGCTGAAATTACCATTAATGAATTCGCCGAAGAAATACTGAAACTTACAGGAAGCAATCAGAAAATAATACATACCGCCCTTCCCAAAGATGACCCCAAGCAACGCCAACCGGACATAACACTTGCCAGGAAACTATTGGGATGGGAACCTCAGGTATCAAGGGAAATAGGATTAAAAGTTACACTTGAATACTTCAAATCCCTTTCTCCGGAGGAGTTGTTGAGGTCGGCACCGAGGTTTGCGTAAATAAATATAGTATCTTTGTAGTGTAGAAAATATGTTATGATACACACAACTGTCACCCCTGTTAATAGTAAGGTCTCCCTCACAGTACCTGAAGAATATATTGGTAAAAAAGTGGAAGTATTACTCTATACCCTGGAGGAAGCAGAACCTAATCCAACTGCTTCAAACCCTAAGAAAAAGCCATCTGATTATGCCGGATCTCTATCGGCAAAAGCTGCTGATCAGTTTTTAAATCATATCGAACAAAGCCGAAATGAATGGGAAAGGGATATTTAACATCCTAATGATTGGAATGGTCTGCATATAGGTTTGTGTGAATTGTAATGTCACTAAAATTATTAATACATTTGTGTTCCACTTAAAAGAAGAAGACATGATAAGTATTTTATATCCTGAAGGAGATTATGAAGCTGCTGATATTGCCCTGAAGGCACAATCTCTGTCATATTCATCAAACACTAATATTTATATTGTTCCTAAACATTACGGCAGAAATGAGGAGGCTATATACAAGAACTTGGGTAAGGCAAAACTTGCCATTTTTATAATGTACGAAAATGGCAAAATAGATGCAAATACAATAAAGGAATTAGAATACTTAACAAGCAAAGATGTTAAGATTTACTCTATCATTCCTGAACCAAGGCACAATATCTCACGGCAAAAAATGAGAAAACAACCTGGCTTTTCCATTTTGGATAAAACCGAGACGATAACCTATCCGTCAACTGATAAGACACTAGCGACCAAAAAGATGCATGAGCTCACCTCAAAATTAATCGCAAATCAGAATACATTATCAAGGAATAAGGATGTTATTGCTGGAGTTACGCTTGTAATGCTTATAGTTTTATTACTTTCTTCCATAGGACAACCTTCAAAAACGTAGTTCTATCATACATGAACATACTTTTGATGGATAATGATGTCATGGTCTTATTATTTGGTGATTTTTATGACTTCCATAAAGATTCTCTAAAAAAAATCATGTTATTACTGCAACAGGAATATGGAGAAATATGGATTCCACAAGAAATTAGAAATGAATTTTATTTAAAGAGAAATGATAGAAAACGAAGAAAAAGGCTTGATAAGATTAAAAAAGAATACCCATTTATAATTGATTGTCCTATAAATGTTGGACAACATGAGATTAGACGTATAAATGGAATCAATGAAAAAGATAATGGGGAAGTTGATGCAATTATTCAATGCATCAAGGCTAAATCTCAAGCCAATATTAAATTTACAGAAATACGCTTTTTAACAAGAGACAAAGGTGCTACTATTAAAGCAGGAAAGCTTAATGTGGATATTCTTAAGTATATGGATTTAA